>DASZON010000203.1:0-7479 GCA_035550755.1 Actinomycetota bacterium
GGGCCTGGACACCTCCAACGCCTACGCGGTCGTCTCCCTCGACGCCCCGGCCGGGGGTGAGGACGCCCCCGCGGTCAGCGAGCACATCGGCGCCGAGGACGAGAGCCTGGAGGCGCTCGAGTACCGGGCCGCCCTCGGCCCGCTGATCGCCGGGCTGCCCGAGCGCGAGCGCCGGATCCTGTACCTCCGCTTCTTCGGCGGCATGACCCAGTCCCAGATCGCCGGCCACCTCGGCATCTCCCAGATGCACGTCAGCCGCCTCCTCAACCGCACCCTGGCCGCCCTGCGGCACGGGCTCCTCGAGGACGAAGAAGCGGGCTAGGGCCCGTGCGCATCGCGCTGATCGCCAACCCCCATGCCAGCCGGTTCAGCGGGCGCCAGCGCGACCGGGTGGTGGCGACGCTGGGCGCCGCCCACGAGCTGGAGCTGCTCCAGACCGGGCACGCCGGGCAGGCGACCGAGCTGGCCGCCCAGGCGGTGGCCGGCGGGTCCGAGGTGGTGGCCGTGCTCGGCGGCGACGGCACGGTCAACGAGGTCGTCAACGGGCTGCGGGGCTCGGCGGTGGCCCTTGGCCTGCTCGGCGGGGGCCGGGTCAACGTGGTCGCCCGCGGCCTCGGCCTGCCCGCCCACCCCGACCGGGCCGCCGCCCGCCTGGTGGAGCTGCTGGCCGCCGGGGCCCGGCGCCGGCTGACCCTGGGTGTGGCCGACGAGCGCTGCTTCGCCCTCAACGCCGGCCTGGGGCTGGGCGGGGCGATCGTCCGCGAGGTCGAGCGCCGCCAGCGGGCCAAGCAGCTCTACGGCGACCGGGCGTACGTCGCCGCCGGCCTCAAGGCCCTGCTGGCCGACGCCGACCGCGACCACCCCCACCTGACCGTCCACCTGCCCGACGGCCGGCCGCCCCTGCACGGCTTCTTCGCCCTGGTCGGCAACGGCGACCCCTTCACCTATCTGGGCCGGCGGCCGTTCCGCCCGACCCCTGGGGCGGCCTGGGACGGCGGGCTCGACCTGCTGGTCGGCCAGACCATGGCGACCCGGGCGCTGGTGCGTGTCCTGACCGGCATGCTGTCGCCCAACCCGCGAGCCGGCTACCCGGGCTTCCCGGTCCTGGCCGACCTCGACGGCTTCTCGCTCAGCGCCGACGTCCCGCTGCCATTCCAGCTCGACGGGGAATATGTCGGCGACCGCACCAGTGTGACGTTCGGCTGTCTCCGCGCGGCCCTCAGCGTGGTCGCCCCACCGCGTCCTGCGTAATTCTCCTGAGAGATATCAGCCGTTCTCATTACATGAATAGCACCAGATGTCGGGGATCCATGACAAGCAGGGCCTTCACGGCGTTTCATGGTGGTGAGAACGGGTACGCAGGCGAGGCAACCAACCTTGGGCGTGTGCGGCAAATGATGAAGTTTCAACCGCTCGAGCGAGAAATAGGACCTTCCCAAGGCCGGATTCCTGTCCTAGACTCACGCCGCTCTTGCCCTTCCCCCAGGGCTTGCACCGGAAAGTGAGGATGTCAATGGATTGGCGCCATCGTGCCCGCTGCCGCGATGTCGACCCCGAGTTGTTCTTCCCGGTCGGCACCACCGGTCCGGCCGAGGCCCAGGTGCAGTCGGCCAAGGCCATCTGCGCGCTCTGCCCCGTCCGTGAGGAGTGTCTCCAGTGGGCGCTGGACACGGCCCAGGATGCGGGCGTCTGGGGTGGTCTGTCCGAGGAGGAGCGGCGCGCGCTGCGCCGCGGGCAGCGCCGCAGGGTGCGCATCGCCTGACCATTCTCCGAGCGCCGGCGTTTCCGCGCGACGTGGACGAGGTCCTGTCCGGATCGACGGGTTCATTCGTCTCGCCTGAAGCGGTACGATCGAGATGAACAGATCGTCCGGTGAAGGGGGCGGTATGGGTGACGTCGTTCGCATCCTCGTAGCAGATGACCATCCGCTGACGCGGGACGGCATCAAGGCCGCACTGGCCCTGGACGCCGAGTTCGAGGTGGTGGCCGAGGCCAGCGACGGCCAGGAGGCGGTGGACCTGGCCGAGGAGGTCAAGCCGGACGTCGTCCTGATGGACGTCCGCATGCCCGTCCTCAGCGGCATCCGGGCCGCCCAGACCATCTCCCGGACCGTCCCCAACGCCCGGGTGGTCATGCTGACCGTCGAGGAGACCCAGGCCCGGGTGGGCGAGGCCATCCAGGCCGGCGCCGCCGGCTACCTTCTCAAGGACATCGACGCCCACGAGCTGGCCCGGGCCGTGCACCTGGCCGCCGAGGGCTCGGCGGTCATCCACCCCAACCTCACCCGCCAGTTCATCGAGGAGATCCGCCAGCTCACCCGGGGTGAGCAGAACGTCTCCACCCTCTCGGCCCGGGAGGTCGAGGTGCTGCAGATGATCGCCTACGGCTCCACCAACCGCGAGGTGGCCGAGGCCCTGCACATCTCCCCCCAGACGGTGAAGACCTACCTGGAGCGGATCTTCACCAAGCTCGGCGTCTCGGACCGGACCCGGGCGGTCGCCGTGGCCCTCAAGCACGGCATCGTGGAATAGTCCGAGCAATGGGTGAGCCGCTGCTGTTCCTGCTGGTCGCCGGGGCCGGTGTGGCCGTCGGCCTGGCCAGGGGCGGGAGCGTGGGCGGCCTGCGGGACCCCGGGGTCAAGGCGGCCCGGCTGGGGCTGGCCTGCCTGGCCGTCCAGTGCCTGGTGGTGGTGCTGCCGCTGCGGGTGGTCGGCCTGCCGCTGGCCATCGGGCCGTTGCTCCTGCTCGGCGCCCTGGCCACCCTGGTCGTGGTGGCCCGGCCCAACGCCCGCCTGCCCGGAGTGCCGCTGTTCGCCCTCGGCCTGCTCATCAGCCTGCTGGTCGTGCTGGTCAACTTCGGCATGCCGGTGCCGGCCGACACCCTGGAGCGGGCCGGGATCACCCTCGAGCAGCCGCCCCCCGACCGCCCCGACGCCAAGCACGTCCTGGAGCACGACGGCACCCGCCTGGGGCTGCTGGGCGACCGCCTGGCCGTCCGCCCGCTGCGCACGGTGACCAGCTACGGCACGGTGATCGAGCTCGCCGGGCTGTTCCTGCTCCTCCAGTACCTGGTGCGCGGCCCGGGCCCGTTCCGGCGCGAAGACGGAACCACCCACGGCGCCCACGAGGCCAGAACGGTCCCGTGGACGACGTGGGCGGAGTGACCCCCCCGGGTATTTCGGACTAGCCCGTGGGCTCCTCCCGCAGGTCGTTGGCGAGCTCGCGGATCTTGGCCTCTGGATAGCGGCGGTGCCCACCCAGGGTCTTGAGGAAGGGCAGCTTGCCCTCCTTGGCCCACCGCGACACCGTCTTGGGCGAGACGTGCAGGATGTCGGCCACCTCGGCGGTCCGGAGATAGCTTGGGGCCTCGATCCTGGTGCTGGTCTTGCGTTGTGCCACCGGTTCGTCCCTTTCTCGAGTCCGAACCCCGACAGGCGAGCCGAGCAGAAGGACGTGCGGCGGAGTACGGGTCTGTCGGTCACCCTGCTGGGAGCAGTGCGAACAGGGCGATTATTAGGACTGGCCCGAGCGCCCACCATAGCCCGGTTGGGCGGTTTCAGCTCAGAAGTTCCAAGTAGGGTGCGCTCACTAGGGAAGGTCGAGTCAACGCCCTATGTGGCGAAGCGAGCTGGGCAGCCGTGCCTTCAGCCAGTCCACGGTGAGCCCGAGCCCCTCGTCCAGGGAGGTCCAGGGCTGCCAGCCCAGGGCCTTGCCGGCGGCCGCCGGGTCGAGGGCCGAGCGCCGCGGGTCGCTGGGGCGGGCGGGGGCCCACTGGGGCTCGCCGGTCCAGCCGATCCGGGCCGCCAGCCGCTCGACCACGTCCAGGACGCTGGTCGCGGTGCCGGTTCCGACCAGGACCCGGCCGGGGGCCGGGCTCGCGTGGACGGCCCGGGCCAGGGCGTCGACGGCGTCGTCGACGAACAGGAAGTCGCGCTCCTGGCGGCCGTCCCCGTCCACCCGCGGCGCCTGGTTCTGGAGCATGGTCCAGGCCGCCCTGGCCACCAGACCGGGACCGAGCGGGTCCTGCCGGGGCCCGTAGATCGTCCCCAGGACCAAGGTGGCCACCTCCAGGCCGCGAGCCGCGAACGCGCCTGCGTAGGCCTCCATAGCCAGGCGGGCCGCGCCGTAGGGATGTGCCGGCCGGGGCGTGTCGCCGGGCCTGGTGGCCCCGGTGAGCTGGGCCGGGTGGAGGTAGGCGCCGGAGGAGCCGAGCACCGCCCTGGCCCCGGTGGCGGCGGCGGCCCGCAGGACCTCGACCCCGCCGGGGACCACCGCCCTGGCCTCGGCCGTCGGGTCCTCCCAGGCCCGGACCGGGTCGATGGCGGTGGCCAGGTGGACCCAGGCGTCGGCCCGGATCCGGCCGGCCAGGGTGGCCAGGCCGCCCTGGGCCACGTCCATGCGGTGGAAGCGGACCCCGCCGCGGCGGCGGGCCTCGGTCAGGTTGGCCAGGTGGCCGTGGGAGAGGTCGTCGACCACCACCACCTCGTCGCCCTCGGCCTGGAGCCGGTCGACCAGGCTCCCCCCAAGGAACCCGGCCCCACCGGCCACCACGACGAGCACCTTTCCTCCCCTGTCGTCCCGCTCGGCGGAGTCTAACCCCGGCGGAGCAACCGTGGGGGCCAGTAGGCGAAGCGGACCCGGCCGAGGAGAGCATCGGCGCCGACCGGGCCGAAGTCACGGCCGTCGGTACTGGCCGCCCGGTGGTCGCCGAGCACCAGGTACTCGGCCGGGCCGAGCTCGACCTCCAGGGTGCCGGCCGCGGGTGGGCCGGCCAGGTAGGGCTCGGACACGGGGCGGCCGTCGACCTCCAGCCCGCCGGGGTGGAGCCGGACCCGCTCCCCGGGCAGCCCGACCACCCGCTTGACGACCTCCAGGTCGCCATGACCCGGCCGGGCGACCACCACCAGGTCGCCGCGGCCGGGCGGGCGCAGCAGCGGGGCGACGGCGATCCGCTGGCCGGGGTTCAGGGTGGGGCGCATGCTGCCCCCCTTGACCAGCATCGGCTCCAGCCGGGCGCGGCGCGCGGCCAGGGCGGCGGCCACCAGCGCGCCCAGGGCCAGGGCGCCGGACCCGAGGGCGGTCCTCCTGCGCATGGCCGGGATCATCGCCCGGCGGCGGTGTGCGGCGAAAGCTGGGGTGGTAGTAACGTCGGGCGGAGACATCGAACGGAAGGGGACGATGCGCATGATCGCCGAGCGCTTGGCCACATGGATCCGGCCCACCCGGGTCGTCCACGCCCACTGTGACCTGCCCTGTGGCGTGTACGACCCTGCCCAGGCCCGGATCGAGGCCGAGTCGATGGCCAAGATCGTCGAGAAGTACCACGCCAGCGACGACGAGGTCTTCCGCCAGCGCGCCATCCAGATCAAGGAGCAGCGCGGCGAGCTGGTCAAGCATCACCTCTGGGTGCTGTGGACCGACTACTTCAAGCCCCAGCACCTGGAGCAGTTCCCGAACCTGCACGACCTGTTCTGGCAGGCGACCAAGCAGGCCGGCGAGGCCAAGCACTCGGTCGACCCCGCCGTCCAGCAGAAGCTGCTTGACCTCATCGGCGAGATCGACGACGTCTTCCAGAAGAGCAAGAGCGGCTGAGCGCACAGCAACACGAGCGGCCGGCCCTCTCTGGGCCGGCCGCTGTGTCTGGGACAGAAACCCCGCGGGACCGGAACAGCCCCGCGGGATCGGTAGGGGCGGAGAGCTAAGGGTTGGCCAGCCGCTTGCCCCGGTAGTTGGGGAAGATCAGGGGCTGGTGCTGCCAGCACATGCCGGTCTTGTTGTAGATCGACAGGCGCGTGTCACAGTCCGGCTCCCGGCAGACTCTGCCGACCCGCTCGACCTTGGAGGGCGGCGGGTCGCTACCGGGCCGGTGGCCCTTCACGTTGTCGGAGCGCATCGTTGGCTTCACCGTCCTTCCGCCACCAGATATACGCCGGCGGACATAAAGACGGTTTCACGACGGCGAGCTGTTCCCCCGCAGGATCATCTCGACCCGGACGCGAAGCGACTCGACCACGGTGGTCGGCACCGGCTCGGGCGGGTCGGCGCAGCGGCGCACCAGCTGCTTGAAGCGCCGGTCGAAACGGACCGCCCGCTGGCAGCTCACGCACTCGGCCAGGTGCGCCTCGAGCTCGGCGCAGGTGGTCGGCGGGGCCTCGTGGTCCAGGTAGAGCCAGACGAACCCGAGCACGTCGTGGCAGTCCCGGCACTCGCCTCCGCCTACTTCGGGCGAACCCATTCCTGTCCCTCCTCGAGCAGCCCCCGGTCGGCGGCGAACTCCCACAGCCGCCGCTGGAGCTGACGCCGGCCGCGGTGCAGCCTCGACATCACGGTCCCGATGGAGGTGCCCATGATGTCGGCGATCTCCTTGTAGGAGAACCCTTCGACGTCGGCCAGCAGCACCGCCATGCGGAACTGCTCGGGCAGCGAGTCGAGCGCCTCGCGGACCTCCTCCTCGGGGATCTGGTCGAGCAGCAGCTCCTCGGGCGTCTCGGCGCCGGTGGGGTTGGCGTTGGCGATCCGCTGGTACAGCGAGAAGTCGTCGACGTCCTCGGTCGGCACCGACTGCGGGTTGCGCTGCTGCTTGCGGTAGGCGTTGATGTAGGCGTTGGTGAGGATCCGGTACAGCCACGCCTTGAGGTTGGTGCCCGGCTCGAACTGGTGGAAGGCGTTGTAGGCGCGCAGGAACGTCTCCTGGACCAGGTCCTCGGCGTCGGCCGGGTTGCGGGTGAGGCGCAGGGCACCGGCGTAGATGGTGTCCAGCAGCGGGATCGCCGAGTCGGAGAACCGCTGGCGGCGCTCCTCCTCGGTCTCGTCGGCCGGGGCGCGCGTCCCGTCGGGCGCGGGCGCGATGACCTCGTCGCCGAGGTCAGGGGTGGAGCTGGGCTGCTGGGCCAGGAGATCCTCCAGTACGACGAACCGCGGCCACGGGATGGCGGTCGCCACCGGGGCAGGATAGCGCACCCTCACACCTCCGCAGCTCGTAGCAGGAACCGATCTCCGCAGGGTGCAACCGTGCCGCCGCGACGGGCATTCCAGATTAGCTGGATACCACGTCGACCTGCTGGTAGCCGCTGGCTCCGGAGGGATGTGGGGGCGCCTCGCGGGGCGTCTGGAGGTCGCCCCGGCCGTCGACGGCCCGGACTTTGAGGGTGCGGCGGCCCTGGACGCCGGCGGGAGCGGCCATGCGCCACTGGCGCCAGGCGGCCCGGGCCAGCTGGCGGCGGAGGGTGGCCGGGACCCAGGTGGCGCCGCCGTCGAAGGACACCTCGACCCGGCGGATGCCCCGGTCTCCCGCCCAGGCCAGCCCGGCAACCACCCCACCGGGCCCGAGCGGGGTCAGCTCGGCCGGGACGTCGATGCGGCTGGCCGTCTTGATCTCGGCGATGTTGTCCCAGCCGTCCGAGCGCTGCCAGTAGCCCTCGTAGTCGTAGTCGACGACCTCGATGCGCTCCAGCCACTTGACGTTCTTCATGCCGTAGAT
>DASZON010000204.1:0-18139 GCA_035550755.1 Actinomycetota bacterium
GGCGACGATCCACGGAGACCATCCCCAGCCGCGGCGCAGTGCGGTTGGGGCGCAGCTCACGGCGAACCGGAGCCGCTCGCGCTGGGGGCCGGTGATGCTCGCGAGCTCGGCGCGCATGGCAGCGCCCCACTCGTCGCGGTGCCCGCGCCGGCCGCTAGAGACGAGCGCAAGCAGGCGGGCGGGCCCGTCGGCCCCGCTGGCGGCGCGCGCGATGGCGATGACAGCGGTCGCGGCGGCGAGCGCATGGGGCCAGCCGAACAGCAGGGCACCGACGAGCACCTCGGTGGGACGCCAGGGTCCGACGCTGATGCCGAGTGCAGCCGAGATCAACAGTGTCCAGGCGCCGAGGACGACGAGGACGGCTGCGGCCGCAACCCAGATCGTCCGCCGGGTGACCGGGCCGGTGCGCATGACTGACCTGATGCCGAGTGCAGCCGGGATCAACAGTGCCAAGGGGCCGAGGACGAGGACGGCTGCGGCCGCAACCCAGATCGTCCGCCGGGTGACCGGGCCGGTGCTCATGCCTGCGCCCCTGCGATCGCTCCATCGCCCGGCGCCCGGCGCCCGGCGCCCGGCAACCGCCAGGAGGCACGTTCCGTTTCGGCGCGGCGCAGCTCGCGCACATGCTCGGCTCCGGCGGCCGACAACCGGTAGAGGTGACGGGGTGGGCGGCCTTGGGGCACCTCCTGCTCCCACGCAGTCTCGACGTAGCCGCGGTCGGCGAGCCGGATGAGGATCGGGTAGACGGTGCCGGCCTTCAAGCCCAGCAAGCGGCACAGGTCGTAGCCGTGACTCCAGTCCGATGCGTTCTCGGCCAACGCATCGAGGATGGCAATCGTCTGCGGCGAGGGACGACGTACTCTGGTCATACTTTAGAACTCTACCTAGATAGAGTTAGATGTCAAGGGCTCGCCACCGCCGGTCCCAGACCCGCACCGTCCCGTCATCGCTGCCGCTGGCCAGGGTGGTGCCGTCGGGACTGTAGCCACCGCCAAGACCGGGCCGGTGTGGCCACCAAAGCGTTCAGGTGCAGGCATTGCTTCCGCTGTCATGTGCGCGTCCTGTACTTCGCGCCCAGCGACATGTCTAACCGTCACCAATCCAGGCAGCGTTCGTTAGACGTATCAGTCAACCGAGACCGGGGCACACCGGCAAGTTACGATGAATTGCATCGTCTCAGCTTCACCCGCAGCATCGTTGGCTATGGGCAAGTGACATCAGGCATTCGTAGAAATGTGGGAATGGCGGCGCAGCCGCATAAATCGTGCCGCCCACGATCTACCTCCCCGCTGGGACGAGGTGACCCTATTGCAGCGACACTCGGTCGTGCAGTGTCCGAGCCTCGTCCCAGCGGGGAGGCGGGCGGCACACCTACGCAGCGTAGCGGGGCAGGCGCGCCGTAGGCGCGCACATCCAACCCAAAGGAATGACCGCCGGTTGCCACTGCGCAGTCGGTGACGCCAGAAATGCCCTCTGACCTGCACTTTTAGAGCCCGAGGTCGGATTCGAACCGACGACCTTCCGATTACGAGTCGGATGCGCTACCACTACGCCACTCGGGCTGGGGTGGAGGCGGAGTGTATCGAACCGCGTTGTGGGCGGGCCACGGAGATGCGGCCGTCAGCGGCGGATGGCGAGGCGGTTGATGGGGATGGAGGGGGTGCGGAGGGCGGCCTGGGCGGAGAGGAAGGCGGCTTCGAGGGTGAGGAGGGGGGCGGCGCCGATAGCGAGGCGGCGGTCGGCCTCTTCCAGGGCTCCGGCGGCGCGGAGGGCGGTGGCGGCGTCCATCCCCTGCGCGAGGCGGGCGAAGGTTCCCTCTTTGTCCGGGTGGACCAGCGGGGCCCCCGAGCCGCCGGCGGGCACCGAGCCCCCGGTGAGCAGGGCGAGGTCGCGGTAGGCGCCGAGGAGGTCGGCGAGGGCCTCGCGGATGGCGTCGAAGCGGACGCGGCGGAGCTCACGGCGGTGGCGGGTCTCCAGGCGCTTGCGGAGGGCGCCGGTGCCCCGGCCGGTGCCGAAGGCCTCTTCGAGCTCGGCGAGCTCGCGGTCCTGGCGGACCTTGGCGGCGGCGGCGACCTCGTCGGCGATGGCGACCACGGTGGCGGCGGCGGCCAGGGCGTCCGACGGCTGGTCGCTGGCCAGGCGTTCGGTCAGGTCGAGGACGGTGGCGCGGCGGGTGCGGGTGGCCTCGTCGGTGAGGAGGGCTCTGGCCTTGGCGAGGCGGCCGTGGCCGGCGGCGGCCGCCCACGCGACCTGGGCCGGGTCG
Source organism: Actinomycetota bacterium (assembly GCA_035550755.1). Classification (GTDB taxonomy): domain Bacteria; phylum Actinomycetota; class CALGFH01; order CALGFH01; family CALGFH01; genus CALGFH01. The sequence continues at coordinate 2,264 of DASZON010000204.1, forward strand.
AGGCCGTGGTCCCGGCCGAGGGCAGCGGTCAGCTCGGCCAGGGACAGGCTGACGAACGGCAGCGCCCTGGCCCGGGAGGGGACGGTGCCGACCAGGGCCTCGGCGCTGCGGACGACCAGGATGAAGACCACCCCGGGGGGCGGCTCCTCGAGGACCTTGAGGAGGGCGTTGGCGGCGGCCTCGGTCATCCGGTCCGCCTCGTCGAGGATGAACACGCCCACCGGGGCCTCGTGGTGAGTGCGGGAGGCCTCCTCGCGCACGGCCCGGACGTCCTCGACCAGGAGGTTGTCGCCCTCGGGGACGATCAGGTGGACGTCGGGGTGGACGCCCCGGAGGATCCGCCGGCAGGTGTCGCAGGTGCCGTCCCCGCCGGCCGGGCAGTTGAGGGCGGAGGCGAACACCCGCGCGGTGTGCAGCTTGCCGATCCCGGGGGGGCCGGTGAACAGCCAGGCGTGGGTGACCCGCTCGCCGGCCACGGCCTCCCTGAGCATGGCCACGGCCTCGTCGTGGCCGACAACCGAGTCCCAGATCGAGGAAGCGCTCATCAGCCCTCCAGCACGGCGAGGACGGCCGCCTGGACCTGGGCGGCGACGTCGGGGGCGGGAAGCGCGGCGTCGACCACACGGAAGCGCGCCGGGTCGGCGGCGGCCAGGTCCCGGAACGCCGACCGGACCCGCCGGTGGAACTCGAGGTCCTGGGCCTCGATCCGGTCCCGGTCACCGGCCCGGCGGGCCAGGCCGGCGGCCGGGTCGAGGTCGAGCAGGACCACCAGGTCGGGCACGACCCCGCCGGTGGCGAACCGGTTGACCTCGGTCACCGGGCCCATGCCGAGCCCGCGGGCGCCCCCCTGGTAGGCCAGCGAGGAGTCCAGGTAGCGGTCGCACAGCACGACCGCGCCCCGCTCCAGGGCCGGGCGGATCACCTCCTCGACCAGCTCGGCCCGGGCGGCCGCGAACAGCAGCGCCTCGGCCCGCGGGTGCAGCTCGACGCCGGGGTCCAGGACCACCGCCCGGACCCGCTCGCCGGCCGGGGTGCCGCCCGGCTCGCGGGTGACCACCACCTCGCGGCCGCGGCCCTCCAGGGCCTGGCGGAGCAGCTCGAGCTGGGTCGACTTGCCCGCGCCCTCGACCCCCTCGAAGGCGATCAGGCGGCCTGGGTCACCCATCCGGCAACCGCGGGCTCAGACGCTGACCAGCTCGGACACCCGGACCTGGGTGCCGCACTTGGCGCAGGTGGCGGTGTCCGGGTCCTTGTCGGGGGCGAGCAGGCTGCCGCAGCTCGGGCAGGGCTGGGAGAGCGGCGCCTGCCAGAGGGCGAAGTCGCAGTCCGGGTAGCGGTTGCAGCTGTAGAAGGTCTTGCCGCGCTTGGTCCGCTTGGAGACGACCTCGCCCTGGCCGCACTTGGGGCAGGTGCCGTAGGACTGCTCGCCGAGGTTCTTGATGCCCCGGCACTTGGGGTAGTCCGAGCAGCCCAGGAACGGCCCGAAGCGGCCGCTGCGCTTGACCATCGGCTTGCCGCACTTGGGGCAGGCCACGTCGGTCAGCTCAGGCTCGGCCTGCTCGGCGGCCTGCTCGGCCGACTGGTTGGCGTTGCGCCGGTACTTGCAGTCCGGGTAACGGCTGCAGGACAGGAACCAGCCGTAGCGGCCCCACTTGCGGACCAGCTTGGCCCCGGTCTCCTCGCCGCAGGTCGGACAGAGCTCGTCGGTCGCCTCCTCGGGCCGCGACACCTTCTCCTGGCGCTCGGCGATGGTGCCCTCGACTTCCTCGAAGAAGGTCTTGACGAGCGGCTCCCAGGGCTTGGCCCCCGAGGCGATGCGGTCCAGGTCCTCCTCCATCTCGGCGGTGAAGCCGAGGTCGATGACCTTGGGGAAGACGTCGGCGAGCAGGTCGGTGACCACGATGCCGACGTCCTCGGGATGGAACCGCTTGCGGTCGAGCCGCACGTACTTGCGGTCCATCAGGGTGGAGATGGTCGGCGAGTAGGTCGAGGGCCGGCCGATGCCGTGCTCCTCCAGGGCCTTGACCAGGCTGGCCTCGGTGTAGCGGGGCGGCGGCTCGGTGAAGTGCTGCTCGGGGGTGAGCTCGACGAGCCGCAGCACCTGACCGACGACCAGCTCGGGCAGGGTGCCGGCCTCCTCCTCGGCCTCGTCGTCGCGGCCCTCCAGGTACACGCGGACGAACCCGTCGAAGCGCAGCACCGACCCGGTGGCCCGGAACACCAGCTCGCCGGCGTTGACGTCCACGCTGGTCTGGTCGTAGAGGGCCTGGGCCATCTGGGAGGCCACGGCCCGCTTCCAGATCAGGTCGTAGAGGCGGCGCTGGGCCGGGTCGAGGTGGGCGGCGACCGACTCGGGGGTGCGGGCCACCGCGGTCGGGCGGATCCCCTCGTGGGCCTCCTGGGCCTGCTTGGCCTTGGCCTTGTACTGGGTCCGCTTGACGTAGTTGGGCCCGTAGCGCTCGGCGACCAAGCGGGCGATGTCGTCCTGGGCGGCCGAAGACAGCGCCGGCGAGTCGGTCCGCATGTAGGTGATGAGCCCGACCGAGCCCTCGCCGGGCAGGTCGACCCCCTCGTACAGCTGCTGGGCCACGGCCATGGTCCGCTTGGAGGAGAACCCGAGCTTGCGGGAGGCCTCCTGCTGCAGGGTGGAGGTGATGAACGGCGGGGCGGCGCTGCGCTTGCGCTCGTTCTTGTCGACCCGGGCCACGGTCCAGGTGGCGGCCCGGGCGGCCTCGGCGGCGGCGGTGGCCGAGTCCTCGTCGCCGAGGACGAACTTCTGCTTCTCGCCCACCGGGTAGCGGGCGTGGACGTCCTCGGCGGCCTCGGTGACCAGGTCGGCCTCCAGGCTCCAGTACTCGCGGGGCCGGAAGGCGTCGATCTCGCGCTCGCGGTCGACGATCATCTTGAGCGCGGCCGACTGGACCCGGCCGGCGGACAGGCCGGCCCGGACCTTGCGCCACAGCACCGGCGACAGCTTGTAGCCGACGATCCGGTCGACCACCCGGCGGGCCTGCTGGGCGTCGACCAGCCGGTCGTCGATGTCGCGGGGGTCGGCGAAGGCGCGCCGGACGGCGTCGGCGGTGATCTCGGTGAAGGTGACCCGGCGGGTCGTGCCGGCGGCCAGCTTGGCCGCCTCGGCGATGTGCCAGGCGATCGCCTCGCCCTCCCGGTCGGGGTCGGTGGCGAGGAACACCTGATCGGCCGCCTTGGCGGCCTTGCGGATGCTGGAGACGACCTTCTTGCCCTTCTGGGTCACTTCGTAGGTGACGGAGACGCCGCCGTTGATGTCCACGGCGAAGTCGGACTTGGGCAGGTCACGGACGTGGCCCATGGAGGCGACCACGTCGTAGTCCTTGCCCAGGTACTTGCCGATGGTCTTCGCCTTGGCCGGCGACTCGACCACGACCAGGTTGCGTGCCAATGGAAATCCTTCGTTCGTCGTAGGGGGACCGGGCGGATCGGCGTAGTGTTGCCGACCCTCCGCCTGTTCTGTCAAGGCGTGAACAGCCTTCCGTATTCCCGACGACCCTACAACGTACCCTCCACAGTCCCCTCAGGAGGAGGTCCGCTGGGTCGTCGGGTGGGGGTCCGGCTCGACCGGCAGCGGCGGCGGCTGGTTGTCGGCCGGGCCGGAGAGGGTGACCCCGCCGAGGCGGTTGGAGCGCCACAGCGCCCAGGCGAGCAGGGCCACCGCCACCAGGGCGATCGCCGCCCGGGCGGGCACGTTGTCGGCCAGGGCGACCACCGTCGGGGCGATCAGCACCGCGACCAGGTTCATCACCTTGATCAGCGGGTTGAGGGCCGGGCCGGCGGTGTCCTTGAACGGGTCGCCGACGGTGTCGCCGATGACGGTCGCCTTGTGGGGCTCGGAGTTTTTGCCGCCGTGGTGGCCGTCCTCGACGTACTTCTTGGCGTTGTCCCATGCCCCGCCCGACACCGACAGCATCACCGCCAGGAGCTGGCCGGTGAGGATGGCCCCGGCCAGGTAGGCGCCGAGAGCGGCCGACTCGAACAGGAACCCGGTGGCGATCGGGGCCAGCACGGCCAGCAGGCCGGGGGTGAGCAGCTCGCGCAGCGAGTCGCGGGTGCAGATGTCCACGACCGCGCCGTAGTCGGGGCGTTCGCTGTAGTCCATGATCCCCGGGTGCTCGCGGAACTGCTTGCGGACCTCGAACACGACCCGGCCGGCGGCCCGGCCCACGGCCCGGATGGCCTGCGCCGAGAACATGAACGCCACCGACCCGCCGATCAGCAGGCCGACCAGCACCAGCGGCTGCTCGATGGGGATGTCCACGTTCCCCTGGGCCACGCCGGCCTCCAGCAGGGCCCGCCGGAACGAGCCGAACAGGCTGGTGGCGGCCAGCACGGCGGTGGCGATGGCCACCCCCTTGGTGATCGCCTTGGTGGTGTTGCCGACCGCGTCCAGGGAGGTCAGCACCTCGGCGCCGCGCTGCCCGACGCCGCCGGACATCTCGGCGATGCCCTGGGCGTTGTCGCTGATCGGGCCGAAGGTATCCATCGACACCACCACCCCGACGGTGGAGAGCATGCCCATGCCGGCCAGCGAGATCATGTACAGCTGGAAGTCGAGCCCCTCGCCGCTGCCGATGAGGGCGGCGCCGACGATCGCCCCCACGATGGCCAGGATGGCGTAGACCGACGACTCCAGGCCGGTGGAGAACCCGGCCAGGATGGTGGTGGCCGGGCCGGTCTCCGACGCCTCGGCGATCTCCTGCACCGGCTTGTACTCGGTGGCGGTGTAGTAGGAGGTCATCAGCTGGATCACGGTGGACAGGGCCAGCCCGAGGGCGACCGCGGCCACCGGCCGCCAGTCCTCGACGTAGACGAACGAGACGACCGCGACCAGGACCAGCGAGATGGCCGCCGAGGCGAAGAAGCCCCGGTTGATGGTGCGGATGCCGCTCTCGGTCTCGGAGCGGGGGCGGACCAGGTAGATCCCGGCGATCGAGGAGATGATGCCGACGGCCTGGACCATGAGCGGGAACAGCAGGCCAACGGCCGGCCGGTCGGGGAAGGCGGCCAGGCCGAGGACGATGGCCGCGACCAGGGTGACCTCGAAGGACTCGAACAGGTCGGCGGCCATGCCGGCGCAGTCGCCGACGTTGTCGCCGACGTTGTCGGCGATGGTGGCCGCGTTGCGGGGGTCGTCCTCGGGGATCGACTGCTCGACCTTGCCGACCAGGTCGGCCCCGACGTCGGCCGCCTTGGTGAAGATGCCCCCGCCGACCCGCATGAACATGGCCAGCAACGCCGCCCCGAACCCGAAGCCGAACAGCACGCTGGCCGCGTCGCCCTGGTAGATGAACACCACCCCGGCCGCCCCGAGGAGGCCGAGGCCGACCACGAACATGCCGGCCACCCCGCCGGCCCGGAAGGCGATCGGCATCGCCCGGAGCAGGCCGCCCTGGTCGGCCGCGGCCGCGACCCGCACGTTGGCCCGGACGGCCAGCTGCATGCCGGTGTAGCCGGCCAGGGCGGAGAAGATGGCGCCGAACAGGAAGGCGACCGAGCGCCCGACCCGCACCGAGCTCGAGTCGGCCTGGAGCAGCAGGAGCAGGAAGAACAGCAGGGCCACGAACACGGCCAGGGTCCGGAACTGGCGGCTCAGGTAGGCGCGGCTGCCCTCCTGGATGGCACGGGCGATCTCGCGCATCTTGTCGGTGCCCTGGTCGGCCCGGAGGACCTGCCTGACCAGCACGAACGCGACGACCAGGGCGAGCAGGCAGACCGCCATGACGGCGAACAGGGCCAGGGTCTCACCGGAACCGAAGTCGACCTCGGCGCTTGCCTCCTGCGCCAGCAGCCGTACTGGGCTCATCAGTCCTCCTCGACGCCCCAGCGCTGGGGCGTTGGATCAAGCCCGGTGTCCGGGCCGCGACCCTGGACGATTCGAGCGGAAAGCGTCGAACGCGGGCCCCGGCCCGGCGGGGTCCCGTGCACCTTCCCAGGGAACCGGCCGTCCCGCGAGCCCGCGAGGATTGGGCGGATCATAGCCACGGGCCGGAGAACCGGGCAACCCGTCAAAAGGTTGCCGACACCTCAGGTCAGCGGCGGCGGCAGGTCGTCCAACGCCGGGTCGAAGAGCTCGGGGCCGCGGCGCAGCCAGAAGCTGGTCCGGTTGCCGCCGCCCTCCAGGGTCGACGTCTTGAGGTCGTCGACCAGGGCTCCCACCAGGGCCAGGCCGAGCTCACGGTCGTCGAGCTCGCCGTCGCCGGGGCCGCCGGGGTCCAGGACGTGCGCCGGGGCGCGGTCGCGGACCTCGATCCCGAAGCGGTCGGCCCCCTCCACCAGGTCGATCTCGATCGGGTCGCCAAGACCGGCCCTGGTCAGGTCCCCGACGGCGACGGCACAGGTCTCGGAGACGGCCACCTTGAGGTCCTCGATGCCCTCGGCGCCCATCCCCGCCTTGCGGGCCACGATGCCGACGACCAGGCGGACGGTGCCCAGCAGCCGCGGCTCCGGCGGGAAGGCCAGGCGCACGGTGGCCGGCCCGACGCCGGCGACGGCATCCACGGCCGGGCGCTACTCGGCCGGGGCCGTGATGGCGTCGCTCACCGAGCTGTGGATCGGGAAGACCTTGGTCAGGCCGGTGATCCGGAAGATCTTGAGGATCTTCTCCTGGGTGCAGACGAGCTGGAGCGAGCCGTCGTGGTTGCGGACCCGCTTGAGCCCGCCGACCAGCACGCCGAGACCGGTCGAGTCCAGGAAGTCGACCTTCTCGAGGTCGACGACGATGTGGTAGGACCCGTCGCTGACCAGCTCGATGAGCTGCTCACGCAGCTTCGGTGCGGTGTAGACGTCGATCTCACCGGCCACCTCGAGCACCGAGTGGTCGCCTTCCTTGCTCACGTTGAGGTCGAGATCCATCCTCTCTCCAGTCTCGCGGGCTGAGGACGTGCAACGATAGGCCGCCCGGGTGCCTCGGAGCAACGTCAGGGGGGTTTGGTAGCCTACGCCGCGCCCACACAAACCTCCTCCCGTACCCTGGTGATCGTGCCCGCACGCCACAACCCCGGACGCCGCCCGGCCGCCGTGACCGGCCTGCTCGCGGCCATCCTGCTGACCGCCCTGGCCGCCGGCTGCACCTCTGGCGGCCGTTCCGGGCCGGGCGGCCAGGCGACCGGCACCACGGCCGCCCCGGCCGCGCCCGCCGAGCCCCTCCAGGTCCAGGTGGTCACCACGGCCAGGGTCCCGCCGGGCGGCCTCAGCGCCCAGCGGGCGGCCAAGCAGGCCACCCCGGGGCTGGAGAAGTTCCTCGACCGCTACCTGACCGAGGCCTACGTCGACGCCGCCGGGGGCAAGGTGGGCTGGAACGGCCTGCTGGGGCTGTTCGACACGCCGGTCCGGGCCTCGGCCCGCAAGCAGCTGGACGCCCTCTCCCTTGGCGCGGCCGCACCCGAGGTCAGCGCCGTGCGGCCCAACCGGGCCAGTGCCAGGGCGGTGGTCCTGTACGGCGCCCAGCGGCCCGAGGCGGCCACCGTGCGGCTTGCCTTCGACGCCACCGCCGACACCGCCAACGGCAGCGGCCAGGTCCACCTCCGCTCGGTCCTGCAGCTGCTGGCCACCGGCGAGGGCTGGCGGATCGCCGCCTTCGACAGCCGCACGGGGCCGCCCAAGTGACCCGCCGGCCGGTGCTCGGGAGCGGAGCGCGGCGGCGGCGCGCCCTGGCCTGGCTGGCCGTGGCCGGGCTGGTGGCGGCGCTGGTCGCGGGCCTGGTGGTCGCGGTCACGCCGCGGCGGCCGGCCACCGCCCAGGAGGGCACGGCGATCACCGTGCAGCGGGCCCACGCCGGCGAGGCCACGCCCGCCTTCAACAAGCGGATCGTGCTGCTGACCATCGGGTCGGACGCGGGCGCGCCCAAGTTCGGGCGCGGCGGCAGCGTCGAGAGCGGGCGCGCCGACGCCCTCCAGCTGGTCGTCCTCCACCCGGCCAAACGGCGCGGCGCGGTGCTCAGCTTCCCCCGCGACAGCTACGTGCCCATCCCCGGCCACGGCACCAACAAGATCAACGCCGCCATGGCCTTCGGTGGCCCGCCGCTGCTGGTCGCCACCTTCGAGCGGCTCACCGGCCTGACCATCGACTACTACGCCGTGACCTCGTTCGACGGCCTGACCGACATCGTCAACAAGGTGGGCGGGGTCCAGGTCAACGTCGACATGAACCTGCGCGACCACTTCGCCGGGGCCTTCCTGGACAAGGGGAAGCGCAAGCTGAACGGCGGCCAGGCCCTCGCCTACGCCCGCGCCCGCAAGACCCTGCCCGGCGGCGACTTCGACCGCTCCCGCCACCAGGGCCAGCTCCTGCTGGGCGGCCTCGGCACCTTCCAGCGCCAGGTCGCCGAGAACCCGGCCAAGGTCATGACCTGGCTCGACGTCCTGCGCGACGAGGTCAGGACCGACCTGCCGTTCCCCGAGCTGCTGCGGCTGGCCCTGCTGGCCACCAAGGTCCCGCCCTCCAGCATCAAGAACCTGCCCGTCCCCGGCGCCGCCGGGATGGCCGGCGGGGCCTCGGTGGTCCACCTGCAGCCCTCGGCGTACTCGCTGTTCGCCCGGATCCGGGCCGGCAAGCTGAGCTGAGGCGCCTGGCCGGGCCACCGCGAACGGCGTCCGGGCTGTCGGGATCGTGGCTACCATGACCGGGTGACCGACCCGATCGCGCTGGTGGACGACCTCACCGGCGACCCGGACTACCGCGGCCAGCTCGTGCACCTGGAGCGCGTGGCTGCCCGGCCGGCGCGGCTGGCGGCAGTGCCCGAGGACCTGCCCGAGGTGGTGCGCTCCCGCCTGGCCGCCCGGGGCCTGACCTCGCTCTGGTCCCACCAGGCGGAGGCGGTCGCCCTGGCCCGGGCCGGCCGCAACGTGGTGGTGGCCACCGGCACCGCCTCCGGAAAGAGCCTCTGCTACCAGCTCCCGGTGTTCGACACCCTGCTCGGCGAGGGGCACCGCAGCGCCCTGTACCTCTCCCCCACCAAAGCCCTGGCCCGTGACCAGCTGCGCGCCGTCCGCTCCTTCGCCCTCGCCGGGGTCCGCGCGTCGGCCTATGACGGCGACACCCCGGCCGCCGACCGGCCGATGGTCCGGCGCAGCGCCAACTTCGTGCTCACCAACCCGGACATGCTGCACCGGGGGATCCTCCCCGGCCACGAGCGCTGGGCGGCCTTCCTCGGCCGGCTGGCCTACGTGGTCGTCGACGAGGCGCACACCCTGCGCGGGGTGTTCGGCTCGCACGTGGCCGCGATCCTGCGGCGGCTGCGGCGGCTGGCCGCCCGCTACGGGGCCAGCCCCACCTTCGTGCTCGCCTCGGCGACCCTCGGGAACCCGGCCGAGCTGGCCGGCCGGCTGGTCGGCCTGCCGGTGGAGGCGGTCACCGAGGACGGCTCACCCCGCGGCCCGGTCAGCTTCGCCCTCTGGGAGCCGCCGCTGCTGGACGAGACCACCGGGCTGCGGCGCAGCGCCAACACCGAGTCGGCGGCCTGGCTGGCCGCGGCCGTCGAGGCCGAGGTGCGGACGCTGTGCTTCACCCGCTCACGCAAGTCGGCCGAGCTGGTGGCCCAGTTCGCCCGCGGCCGGGTGGCCGAGGTCGACCGGCGCCTGGCCCGCCGGGTCCGGGCCTACCGGGCCGGCTACCTGGCCGAGGAGCGGCGCGAGCTGGAGCAGGGCCTGGTCTCGGGCCGGCTGCTCGGGCTGGCGACCACCAACGCCCTGGAGCTGGGCATGGACGTCGGTGGCCTGGACGCGGTCGTGCTCGACGGCTACCCGGGCACGGTGGCCTCGATGTGGCAGCAGGCCGGCCGCGCGGGCCGCCAGGGTGAGCCGTCCCTGGCGGTGCTCGTCGGCAAGGACGACCCGCTCGACGCCTACCTGCTGCATCACCCGGCCGACCTGTTCGGGCGCCCGCACGAGGCCGCCCTGGTCGACCCGGAGAACCCGTACGTGCTCGCCCCCCACCTGCTCTGTGCCGCCTTCGAGGCGCCCCTGACCGACGCCGACCTGGAGCTGTTCGGCGGTGCCTCGGCCAGGGCCCTGGCCGAGGCCCTCGAGGCCGAGGGGGCCCTGCGCCGCCGCGGCGCCAAGCTGCACCCGGGGTCGGGCCGCAGCCAGGCCGACCAGGTCGACATCCGCAACGCCGGCGGCAGCCCGGTCACCATCGTCGCCGCCGACTCCGGGCAGATAATCGGCACCGTCGACCGGGCCCGCGCGCCCTCCACCGTCCACCGCGGCGCCGTCTACCTCCACCAGGGCGAGCACTTCCAGGTCACCGACCTCGACCTGGAAGCCGGCGCGGCCCTGGTCGTCGAGGCCAGGGGCGACGAGTACACCCAGGCCCGGAGCGACATCGACATCGCCGTGGTCGAGCCGACCCACCGGGTCGAGCTCCCCCGCTCCACCCTCTGGCTGGGCCGGGTCGACGTCTCCGAGCAGGTCGTGGGGTACGAACGCCGCCGGGTCGGCACCAGCGAGCTGCTCGGCTACGAGGAGCTGGACCTGCCCCCGTCCCGCCTGCGGACGGTCGCCTACTGGTACACCCTGTCGCCGGAGCTGCTGGACGCCGCCTCCCTTGGGTCGAGGGACATCCCCGGCGCCGCCCACGCCGCCGAGCACGCCCAGATCGGACTGCTGCCGCTGTTCGCCATGTGCGACCGCTGGGACATCGGCGGCCTCTCCACCGCCTGGCACCCCGACACCGGCGCCGCCACCATCTTCGTCTACGACGGCTACCCGGGCGGGGCCGGCATCGCCGAGCAGGGCCACCGCCGGGCCCTTGAGCACCTCCGCGCGACCCGGGACACGGTCGGGTCGTGCCCCTGCGACACGGGCTGCCCCTCGTGCGTGCAGTCACCCAAGTGCGGCAACGGCAACAACCCGCTGGACAAGGCCGGAGCGGTCCGCCTCCTGGACGAGGTCCTGCTCGATCTGGGAGCGGTGGTCGGCTCGGCAGCGGCGGTTCCCGGGGGCGGGTCGTGACCCTCCGGGTCGGGGTGGTGGGCGCGGTGACGCCGGTTTCCGGGGGCGGGTCGTGACCCTCTACGTCGGTGTTGCCGGCGCCTCGCGGCCGGAGGTGGGGCTGGTGGAGCAGGCGGAGCGGCTCGGCCGGCGGCTGGCCGAAGGGGGTGCGGTGGTGGTCTGCGGGGGCGGCTCCGGCGTGATGGAGGCGGTCTGCCGGGGGGCCCGGTCGGCCGGCGGGACCACGGTCGGCCTCCTCCCCGGCCTGGACCGCGGCGAGGGCAACCCGTACCTCACCGTCTCGCTCCCGACCGGCCTCGGCCAGGGACGCAACCTGCTCCTGGTCCGGTCCAGCGACGCCCTGGTCGCCGTCGGCGGCGGGTTCGGCACCCTGTCCGAGATCGCCCTCGCCCTCCGCACCGGCACCCCGGTGGTCGGCCTCGCCACCTGGTCCCTGCACCTCGACTCCGGGCCGGTCGACGCCTTCCCGGTCGCCACCGACCCCGACGCTGCCGCCGACCTGGCCCTGCGCGCGGCCCGGAACCGCCGTTCCGAGGCGGCACCGGGCCGACAGGAAGGGCGCTAGCAGAGAGCAGCCGTCGGCGGAGGCGCAGCGCCCGGCCTCGGTTGGCCGCATCGGGCGATGCTGGACGCGAGCTTGCCCCGTTTGGTGGGATGAGTTGCGGGGCAGCTAGGAGACGAATGTGCACCCAGTGACCTGATCGTCCCCAAGGAGGCATCCGCATGGCCGTCCTCTTCCTGTTGCTCGCCTTCCTCCTCGTGGTCGTGGTGGGCGCCGCCGGCATCGAGAACACCGACTCGAGCACGGCCAGCCTGTTCGACCGGTCCTTCGGCCAGCTCACCGAGGGCCAGCTGCTGCTGCTGTTCGCGGGCATCGGCTTCCTGATCGCCCTGTTCCTGTTCTTCGCCTTCGGCGCGTCCCGCACCCGCCGCACCCGCCGCCGGGAGCTGAAGACCCGCCGACGCGACGCCGAGGGCCGGGTCGACGAGCTCGAGCGCGAGAACGCCCGCCTCAACAAGGAGCTGGCCGACGCCCGGGAGCGGCTGGACGCCACCGAGCGCAACCGCGCCGACGCCGTCGCCGAACGCGACCGGGCCGAGGACGCCGCCGACCGGATCCGCGCCAGCAGGTCCGATCGCGACCCAGCGGTCGCCCCGGTCCCTGTCGGCACCCCCGCCGGGGACACGGTCCCCACCGACGGGCGCAACGCCGAGACCACCCACGCCGAGGCCCCGGTGGACGAGCGGGTCGGGTCCGGCGACCGCCCCGCAGCTGGTCCGCCCCAGCCCGAGAGCGTCACCCGTGAGCGCCTCGACGACCGCACGGCCGCCCCGGTCGCCCGCGACGAGCACGTCCGCGCCGCCGACGAACATGCTCGCGCCGCCGACGAGCACACCCGCGCCGCCGAGGAAGAGGAGGCCCACCGCCGCTAGGCAGCCGAGGTACCGTCAGGCCGTCGCCGGCCCACCCCGTGGCCGGCGACGGCGTTGCGGTCCCGGCCAGCTCCATGACCAATGGTGATCGAGAACGGTTGCGGTCGACCTTCGACCAGGCGGCCGAGCTGTACGACCGGGCCCGGCCGCGGTATCCACCGGCGCTGTTCGAGGACCTGGCCAAGCTGACGGGCATCGGACCGGGCTCGCGGGTTCTGGAGATCGGCCCGGGGACCGGGCAGGCGACCGTCCCGCTGGCCGAGCGCGGCTGCCAGATCGTAGCCGTGGAGCTCGGCCCCCAGCTGGCGCCCGTCGCGCGCCGCAACCTGGCCCGGTTCCCGGCCGTGGAGGTCGTCACGGCCGCCTTCGAGGACTGGCCCCTGCCCTCCGAGCCGTTCGACCTGGTCCTGGCCGCGACCGCGTTCCACTGGATCGACCCGGAGGTCCGGGTCGCCAAGGCCGCCGACGCCCTTGGCCCCGGCGGCTGGCTGGCGACCGTCGCCACCCACCATGTGGCCGGCGGCGACGAGTCCTTCTTCGCCGCGGCGCAGGACTGCTACATCCGCTGGGACCGCGCGACCCTGCCCGAAGGCGCCGCCCTCCCGGCCACGGACAGCATCCCCGGCAGCAGCGACGAGCTCGACCGCTCCCGCCGGTTCGGGGCCGCCCAGTTCCGCCGCTACGAATGGGACCGGTCGTACTCCACGGCCGGCTACCTGGAGGTGCTGCGCACCTACTCCAATCACCGCGACATGGCCCCGAGGCCCAGTCCGGTCTGCTCGACTGCATCGCCCGCCTGATCGACACCCGCTACGCCGGCCGGATCACCAAGCGCTACCTGACCGAGCTTCGGGCCGCCCCGACGGTCGAGCCAGCCGCCTGACGCTCGTGGCGTGTCGAGCCAGCCCCCGGCCAGCCCCCCCGACGCTCGAGGCGTGTCGAGCCAGCCCCGGCCAGCCCCATGACGTTCCCGGCGCACGGCTCGCGGCGCCGGACGGCGGTTCCCGTCAGGCTCGTTCCGCCGGCCAGTTGACCAGGAGCACGCCGGTGACGACGGCCAGGAAGCCGACCACGAACAGCAGGCTGCGCCGCTCACCCAGCAGCAGGACCGCCAGCAGCGCGGCCACGACCGGGTTCAGGTTCACGTAGACCGCGACCTGGGTCGGGGTCAGGCGGGACAGGGCCCAGGTCCAGAGCAGGAACGCCGCCGACCCCCCGAGCACACCCAGGAACACCACCAGCCCAAGGAGCTCCCAGGTCAGCTCCGCGACCGCCGGGACCACGCCCTCGACGAGCGCGGCCGGCAGCAGGACGAGCGCCCCGAACAGCATCGCGTAGGTCGTGACGGTCGCCGCGCTGTCCACCTTGAGGACCCGCTTGGCGACCAGGCCGTAGATCGCGCCGAGCAGGCCGGTCAGGAGCAGGAGCCCGTCACCGAGCAGGCTCGTGAGGTCGGCGTCGAACGCCCGGCCCGGCTCCACGAACGCCAGGCCGATGCCCACCACCGACAGCCCGACACCGGCCACCTGCCGCCTGGAGAGGCGCTCGCCGGCGATCCTTCCCAGCAGCGCGCTCCAGATGGGCATGGTGGCGAGCATCACCGCGCCCCGCGACGCCTCGGTGTAGCGCAGCCCGATGTTGAACGTCAGCGGGAACAGCGCGAACAGCACCAGTCCCAGCAGCGCGAACAGCCGCAGCCGTTCCCAGCGCACCCGGAGCAGGTCCGGCGCGAACACCAGCAGGATCGCCGCCAGCAGGAGCCCGCCCTGCCCGATCCGGAGGACCGCGAGGCTGATCGGTGGGATGTCCCGCACAGCGACCCGCACCGCGACCACCGAGGCGCCGAACAGCACCGCCGCGGTCGCGGCACTCGCGTTCGCCCGTAGGTCGGCTCGCCGCGCCGCCTGCGGCCGGATCGTGGCCGCGCCCCGCCACATTCCCATGCACCGTCCTCGAGAGGTCGCCTCCCCGAACGGTAGCCCGGACCGCTCCCGGAGGCTGGCCGAGCACCGCCCGGGCCCTGGCCGTGAGCCTCACCACGAGCCCTGCGGGGAACAGCCGCTGGCGCCGCCGGACGGTCACCACCGCCTCGACGGCGGAGCAGTCACAGGCCAGCAGCTCGGCGCCGTTGGCGGCGGCGAGCTCGGCCGCCCTGGCCTCGGGTCCGGCGGTTGTGGTCAGGGCTGGCGTCAACGCGGCCAGTGCCGCCAGGTCGGCGGCTGTCTGCGTCGCCGCCCTGGCCGCCGCCAGCGCGCCCACGTCGACGGCCGCGATCCCAGCCAGCAGCACGAACCCGGTCAGGGACAACCCGATGAGGGTCGCACCACCCCGCTCACCCGGAGAGATGCGCGACCTCGCTGGGTCCCGGCCAGGGGACGCCGACGACCTCATGGGCCGGAGGGGACCGCGGATGGCCCGGGGGGTGCGGGGGATGGGCCGGGGGGTGCGGGGGATGGGGCGGGCGGGGGTGGGGGTGGGCCGGGTTCGAGGGCGGCGACCGCGGTGGCGCTGACCACCACCGGCTTCACACCGAACGGCAGCCGCACCGGCAGCTTCACCGAGGCGCGGACCCGATCCGGCCCGGCGGCCGCCACCGTGACGATTGACGCGCGGGTGGGTGGAAGGGCCGCCCTGGCGGCCGCCACGGCCCTGGTCCGGTCGCCGCCCATCGCCGCCTCCCTGGCCGCCTCGCGAGCCGCGCCCTGCGCGAGGACCTGGTCGCGCGCGAGGCCGACGACCCCGACCATCGCCAGCGTGACGGCGACCAGCAACGGGATCGCGGCCGCCAGCTCCACCGTGGCCGACCCGGCCTCGG
Organism: Actinomycetota bacterium; assembly: GCA_035550755.1. GTDB lineage: Bacteria > Actinomycetota > CALGFH01 > CALGFH01 > CALGFH01 > CALGFH01. The sequence continues at coordinate 17,498 of DASZON010000204.1, forward strand.
GTTGCCGGCGATGCCCCGCCCGGCGGGGCCGCAGGGCGCGGTTCACGTCTCAGCCGATCCCGAAGAGCGACCGGACGTGTTCGAGGACGCCGTCGAGCAGGTCGGCGATGGCGCCCTGCCTCGCCCAGGCCAGCGCGAGGGAGGCGATGGTGGCGGCGACGACCAGGATGAGGGCGTACTCGGTGGTCTGGCTCCCGTTCTCGGCGACGGCACGGGACGAGGACCCGGTCCGGGTCGCCAGCGAGATGCGCTCGGAGAGCATGGCAGTTCCTTTCGATAGGTCGTGTGGGCAGTAGGTCACCAGGCGCGGATCCAGGGAGGGCTCCTGCAGGCAGATCGAGGGAGGCCTCCTGCAGGGTGGTCGTGCAGAGGAGTCGTGCCGGCGGTCATGCAGGAGGTCGTGCAAGGGGCCCGCGCAGAGGTCCGGGGCAGAGGACCCGAGCAGAGGACCCGAGCAGAGGGCTTGGCCGGGGTCAGAGGGTCAGGGCTCGGAGTGCGCCGACGACGGTGGGGACGACGACGAGGAGGACGAAGGCGGGGAGGAAGCAGAGGACCAGCGGGAAGACGAGGCGGACGGCGGCGCGGCCCGCTTCGGCCTCGGCATGGAGCCGGGTGCGGCTGCGGAGGGCCTCGGCCCTCGCC
>DASZON010000205.1:0-13011 GCA_035550755.1 Actinomycetota bacterium
CCGCACCCCCGGGACCTGGGCGGCCAGCTCCTGGAACCACCCGGCCGCCTCGGCCCGCTGGGCCTGCTGGGCCGGCAGCCGCTCCAGGGCCCGCAGCAGCAGGGCCGCCTGCAGCTCGCCCAGGCGGTAGTTGGCCCCGAAGGTGAACTCCTTCTCGTGGGTGTCCTTGGCCCGGCCGCAGTCGATCAGCGAGTGGGCCAGGCGGGCCAGCCGCTCGTCGGAGGTCAGCAGGCTGCCCCCCTCACCGGCGGTCAGCAGCTTGGTCGACTGGTGGCTGAAGGAGCCGAACTCGCCGAAGCAGCCGGCCCCCCGGTCGCGCCAGCGCTGGCCGTGGGCATGGGCGCAGTCCTCGACCAGGGCCAGGGAGTGGCGCCGGGCGATCCCGGTCAGGCGGTCCATGTCGGCCATCTGGTGGCCGAGGTGGACGGGCATGATCGCCCGGGTCCGGCCGCTGACGGCCGCCTCCACGGCGTCGGGGTCGAGGGTCAGGGTGCCCGGGAGGACGTCGCAGAACACCGGCAGGGCCCCGGCGGCCATGGCCGCGTACGGGGTGGCGGCGAAGGTGAGGGCCGGGACGATCACCTCGTCCCCCCAGCCGATCCCCAGCGCCTTCAGGGCCACCTCCATGGTCACGGTGCCGTTCGCCATGACCACCCCGTGGCGGGCGCCCTGGTAGGCGGCGAACCGCTCGGCGAAGCTGGCGGCCAGCGGGCCCGGCTCGGGGAAGCCGCCCCAGCGGCCGCCCCGCACGACCTCGGCGACGGCCTCGGCGTCGCCCTCGTCGTGGACCGGCCATTGCGGGTACCCCTGGGGCCGGACCGGCGCCCCTCCGCGCAGCGCGAGCTCGGCCATGTCATCCTCCGGGTGCCGGGGTTGACTTCCTGGTGACGCCGTCGATAATGGCGGGCGTGAGGAAGGTTTCCTAACTATAACAGGGAGACGCCTTGGCGGAGCGGCCGCCCACCGTGGGGACGCCGAGCCTGCTGCGGGCGATCAACGCCCGCACCATCCTCGAGCAGATCCAGCGCACCGGGCCCGTGTCCCGGGCGCAGGTGGCCCGGGAGACCGGCCTGTCCAAGCCGACCGTCTCCCTCGGCCTCACCGCCCTGCTGGAGGCCGGCCTGGTCCGCGAGGTCGGCCGCTCCAGCGGCCGGCCCGGCCCCACCGCCGTGCTCTACGAGCTCGACCCGTCCGCCGGCTGGGTGGTCGGCATCGACGTCGGCCGCCGCCGGGTCCGGGCCGCCCTGGCCGACATCACCGGGGCCGTGGTCGCCCGCCGCGACGAGCACGCCCGCGCCACCAGCGCCCAGACCCTGATCGGCCAGCTCGGGGCCATCGCCCACGGCCTGGCCGCCGAGGCTGGCATCGGCTGGGACCAGGTCCAGCACGTCACCGTGGGGAGCCCCGGGGTGTTCGAGCCGACCCGCGGGGCCGTCATCCTGGCCCCCAACCTGCCCGGCTGGGGCCGCCAGGGGCTGCTGGCGCGGCTGCGCGAGGTCCTCGGGGACCACATCGGGGTCGAGAACGACGTCAACCTGGCCGCCGAGGGCGAGCGCTGGCGCGGCCTGGCCGCCGACGTCGCCAACTTCGGCTTCCTGTCCGTCGGCACCGGCGTCGGCATGGGGCTGGTGCTGGACGGCAGGCTCTACCGGGGCGCCACCGGCGCCGCCGGCGAGGTCGGCTACCTGCCCATCGGCGCCGACCCCTACGACCCCCAGGTCCGCCGCCGGGGCGCCTTCGAGCAGGCGGTCAACGGCGCCGCCGTGGTCCGCGGCGCCACCGAGGCCGGCCTGGCCGGGACGCGGACCGCCAAGAAGGTGTTCGCCCAGGCCCGCAAGGGCGACCCGGCGGCCCGGCGGGTGGTCGAGGCCGAGGCAGCCCGGATCGCCCTCGGCCTGGCCGTGGTCCTGGCCGTGGTCGACCTGGAGCTGGTGATCCTCGGCGGCGGGGTCGGCGGCAACGCCGACCTCCTGCTCGCCCCCGTGGAGGGCGCGCTGCGGGCCCTCTCCCCCATCCGGCCCCGGCTGGCCGTCTCCGCCCTCGGCGAGGACGCCGTGCTCCAGGGGGCCCTGGCCACCGCCCTGGCCGTCGCCCGCCGGCGGCTGTTCGACCCCGCGACCATGCTCGAGCGGAAGGAGCTCGTGGTCTGACCCGGCCCAGTCTTCCTGCGTCCGCCCTCCGGAAAGGAGCGCATCCCATGCGACGACGGCTCATCGGTCTCCTGGCGCTGGCGCTACTCGCCGCTGCCTGCACCGCCGGAGGCGGCGGCAGCGACAAGCCCGCGGCCACCATCGACCCCAACGCCCAGCACGACCCGATGACCCTGACCGTGTGGAGCAACTTCTCGGCCCGCGAGTACGACGTGACCACGGCCGTGCTCCAGTCGATCAGCAAGAAGTACCCGTGGATGACGATCAAGCACGTCGGCGGCAAGGACGACGCGGCCATCCTGCGGGCCATCAACGGCGGCACCCCGCCGGACATGGCGATCTCGTTCACCCCGGCCAACTCGGCCCGCTACTGCAAGACCGGGGCCATGCAGGACCTCAACCCGTACCTGACCAACGACAAGGTCGACAAGGCCAAGACGTGGCCGCCGGCGATCTTCAGCTACACCCAGTTCGACAACGTCCAGTGCGTGCTGCCGATGCTGACCGACGCCTACGGCCTCTACTACAACAAGGACCTGCTGGCGGCCAAGGGCATCACCGAGCCGCCCAAGACCCTGAGCGAGCTCACCGAGGCGGCCAAGAAGCTGACCGAGTACAACCCCGACGGCAGCATCAAGGTCGCCGGCTACATGCCGCTGCTCGGCTTCTACAGCGGCAACACGGTCAACATCTACGGCCGCGCCTACGGCAGCAAGTGGTACGACCCCTCGGGCAAGCCGTCGCTGGCCACCGACCCGACCTGGGCCAAGATGCTGGAGTGGCAGAAGGCGTTCGTCGACGCCATCGGCTACGACAAGCTGCAGAAGTTCGCCGCCAAGCTGGGCGGGGGCGACTCCGAGTGGTCGTCGGCGCACGGGTTCGAGACCGGCAAGATCGCCATGATGATCGACGGCGAGTGGCGCACCGCGTTCATCAAGGCCGACAAGTCCAAGGTCGACTACGCCACCGCCCCGACCCCGGCCGCCGACGACCATCCCGAGCTGTACGGGTCGGGGCAGGTCGGCGGGACCATCATCGGCATCCCCAAGGGGGTCAAGCATCCGGCCGAGTCGTGGCTGCTGGTCAAGTACATGTCGACCGACTCGGGGGCGCTGACCACGCTGGCCTCCGGGCTCCGCAACGTGCCCTCGACCAACGACGCCCTGGCCTCCTCCGAGCTGGCCCAGGACCCGCAGTTCAAGACCTTCATGGACATCTTCAAGAACCCCAACTCGACCTACAAGACGCTGACCCCGATCGGCCAGACCGACGAGGACCTGTTCGGCACCTTCGGGGAGAAGTGGCAGGCCGGCAAGGTCCCCGACCTCCAGCAGGGCCTGGAGCAGCTCGACAGCCAGATCGCCAAGCAGCTCCAGCTCGGATAGGAGCGGTCCATGGCCACCGTGGCCGAGCGGCCCCAGCCCGCTCCCGTCCCGGCCCGCCAGGCCGAGCGCCGTCAGCGGCGGCGGCGCTCGGCCTGGCGCCGCCAGCTGGTCGCCCTGGCCTTCATGTCACCGTGGATCATCGGGTTCACCCTGTTCTACGTGTACCCGATGGCGGCCAGCCTGTACTTCTCGTTCACCCACTACGACATCCTCAGCGAGCCGACCTGGGTCGGCCTGGCCAACTACCGGTTCATGTTCACCTCCGACGCCCAGTTCTGGCCGTCGGTCCGCAACACCATGTGGATCATCGTCTTCCTGGTGCCGCTGCAGGTGCTCTTCGCCGTCGGCTCGGCCATGGTGCTCACCCGGGTCCGGCGGGGCGTGTCGATCTACCGGACGATCTTCTTCCTGCCGACCATGGTGCCGCTGGTGGCCGCCGCCGTGGCCTGGGTGTTCCTGCTCAACCCGGCCGGGCCGGTGAACCGCGTGCTCGGGTTCCTGCACCTGCCCGAGCCGCTGTGGTTCTACGACCCGGCCTGGACCAAGCCGGGGCTGCTGCTGCTCGGGATGTGGATGGTCGGCCAGACCATGATCCTGTTCCTGGCCGCCCTGCTGGACGTGCCCCGCCAGCTGTACGAGGCGGCCGACCTGGAGGGCGCCGGGCCCTGGCAGCGGTTCCGGCACGTGACCCTGCCGATGATCTCCCCGGTGATCTTCTTCTCGGTGGTCATCGGGGTGATCCACGGCTTCCAGTACTTCACCGAGGCCTTCGTGGTGTCGTCCTCGGGCGACGCCACCGGCCTCGACCATCCGATCGGCTACCCGCAGGACTCGCTGCTGTTCTACACCAGCCACCTCTACCAGCAGGGCTTCGAGGGCTTCCACATGGGCTACGCGGCCGCCCTGTCGTGGGTGATGTTCCTGGTCATCATGGTCTGCACCCTGGTCCTGATCCGCGGATCGCGGCGCTGGGTGCACTACCAAGGGGGGTTCCGATAGCCGCCATCCCCGCCCCCGCCGCCGCCGCCGGCGCGGTCGCCCGCCGGCCGGTGCCGCCGGCCATCCGGCGCCGCCGCCTGCTGCTGTCGATCGCCAACCACTCGGTGGCCATCGTCCTGTCGATCGCCTTCCTCGTCCCGTTCGTGTTCATCCTGGCCACCGCCCTGATGACCAACCAGCAGGCGCTCACGGCCAACGTCTGGCCCGACCCGTTCCGCTGGTCGAACTTCGCCGAGGTGTTCCGGGCCTTCCCGTTCGTGCGCTACACCCTCAACACCGTCACCTACGCCGTGCTGGCCACGGTCGGGGTGCTGCTGTCCTGCATCCCGGTCGCCTACGCCCTGTCGCGGCTGCGCTGGCGGGGCCGCCAGACCGCGTTCATCCTCGTGCTGGCCACCCTGATGCTGCCGCCCCAGGTCACGGTCGTTCCCCTGTACGTGGTCTTCGTGCGCCTGGGCTGGATCGGCTCGCTCAAGCCCCTGATCATCCCGCTGTTCTTCGGGGACGCGTTCTCGATCTTCCTGCTGCGCCAGTTCTTCATGACCATCCCCCAGGAGCTGTCGGACGCCGCCCGGGTCGACGGGGCCAGCGACTGGCAGATCCTGACCCGGGTGATCGTGCCCCTGGCCAAGCCGGCGATCGCCGCGGTGGCCCTGTTCCAGTTCCTCTACTCCTGGAACGACTTCTTCAACCCGCTGCTGTACGCCGGCAACAACCCCGACAGCTGGACCCTGGCGGTGGCCCTGACCCAGCTCACCACCCTGTCCCGAGGGGTCCTGTGGAACCTCCAGATGGCCGGGGCCCTGCTGTTCACCATCCCGGTGCTGATCATCTTCTTCTTCGCCCAGAAGGTGTTCGTCGAAGGGGTCACGCTCACCGGGGTCAAGGGGTGACGGGGGCGGGCCGGGACCGCCTGCGGATCGCGCTGCTCGGGACCGGCTGGGTGGCCGACTTCCACGCCCGGGCGGTCCGCGAGCACCCGGGGGCCGAGCTGGTGGCGGCGGCCAACTGGCGCGAGCCGTCCCTGCGCGCCCTGGCCGAGCGCCACCACATCCCCCGGGTGACCACCGACTGGCGGGCGCTGGCCGGCGACCCCGGGGTCGACGCGGCCGTGATCGCCACCCCCAACGCCCTCCACGCCGCCCAGGCGACCGCCTTCCTGGAGGCGGGCAAGCACGTGCTGGTCGAGAAGCCGATGGCCCCGACCCTGGCCGAGGCCGACGCCATGGTCGCGGCCGCCCGGAGTGGCGGGGCGTGGCTGATGGTCGCCCACTGCTGGCGGTTCCACCCCGACGTGCGCGCCCTCCGGGCCCGGGTCGAGCGGGGCGAGCTGGGCGAGGTCGTCAAGACCCGTGGCTACGGCGCCCATGCCGGCTGGGGGCCGTCGGGCTGGTTCACCGACCCCGAGCTGGCCGGCGGCGGGGCCCTGCTCGACATGGGCGTGCACGCCATCGACACCACCCGCTACCTGCTCGGCGACCCCCTGCCGGTGCGGGTGTGCGCCGCCGTCGGCACCCGCTACGGCACCTATGCCGTCGACGACGACGCCGTGCTCCTCATCACCTGGTCGAACGGGACCACCTCGGTGGTCGAGTCGGGCTGGTGGCAGCCGAGGGTGGCCGGGCTGGAGGCCGACACCGAGCTGTACGGGACCGGCGGCTACGCCCGGGTCTGGGAGCAGACCGAGCCGCCGCCCGGCTACGAGCACTGCACCCAGCCGATGTACTCGGCCCAGCTGGCCGAGCTGGTCGAGGCCGTCGCCGCCGGGCGCCAGCCCCGCCCCGGCGGCGAGGATGGCCGGGTCGTGCTCGACGTCGTCGACCAGGCCTACGCCTCGGCCGGGAGCCCGACCCGGTGAGCGTGGTCCGAGAACACCGGACGGTGGCCTCGGCGCTGCATGCGGCGCCGGATCCATGACCGCCGTTCTCGGGGTCGACGGCGGTGGCTCCAAGACCCACGCCCTGGTCGCCGACGAGCGCGGCGAGGTGCTCGGGTTCGCCTCCAGCGGCCGCTCCAACTGGGAGGACATCGGCCTGGAGACGGCCGGGACGACCCTGACCGAGGCGGTCGCCGGCGCCCTCGCCGACGCCGGGGTGGCGCCGGCCGACCTGGCGGCCAGCGCCTTCGGCCTGGCCGGGCTGGACTGGGACAGCGACCGGCCGATGCTCGGGGGCCTGCTCGACCCCCTCGGGCTGGGTGGGCCGCGGCGGCTCGACAACGACTCGTTCATCGCCCTGCGGGCCGGCACCAGCCGGCCGTTCGGGGTGGTGGTGATCGCCGGCACCGGCCACGTGGCCGCCGGCCGCAACCCCGCCGGCCGCACCTTCCGGACCTTCGGGCTGGGGCCGATGTTCGGCGACTTCGGCAGCGCCACCGATGTGGCCGAGGAGGCCGTCCGGGCCGTCGCCGACGCCTGGACCGGCCGGGGGCCGGCGACCACCCTGAGCCGGCTGCTGCCGCCCCTGGCCGGCTGCGGCGGGCCCGAGGAGCTGCTCCAGGCGCTCAGCCGCGGGCTGGTCGCCCTGCCCGCGGCCGCCCCCGTGGTCCTGGCCGAGGCCGAGGCCGGCGACACCGCCGCCCAGGCGATCGTGCTCCGGGCCGGGACCTCCCTTGGCGAGGCCGCGGCCGTGGTCGCCGGCCGGCTCGACCTGCGGCACCAGCCGTTCGAGGTGGTCATGGCCGGCGGCCTGTTCGCCGGCCGCAACCGGCTGCTGGAGACGACCCTGGTCGAGGTCCTGCACCGGGTGGCGACCCACGCCACCCCCGTCCACCTGCACTGCATGCCGGTGGTGGGGGCGGCCCTCGAGGCCCTGGAGCTGGCCGGGGTCGCGACCACCCCCGACGTCCGCGACCGGCTGATCGACTCCTCCCAGGGCGCGGCCGTCCGCTAGGAGGGTCAGCGGGGGGCGTACATCCAGGGGTCCTTGAGGTCGAAGAACTCGGGCTCGCCGACGCTGAGGCTGCCCATCTCGTCCATCTGGGCCTTGAGCTCGGGCGGCGGCTCCTTGCGCTCGCCCTCGCGGGCCTCGGCCTCGGAGGTGAACCACATGAACATGGTGTAGGCGCCGCCGTCGTGGCCGGCGGCCACGCTGCCCAGCATGTCGGGGCGGAACGCGGACCAGTCGGTCGAGTCCTCGGACATCAGCCGCCGGGCCCGCTCCGGGTCGCTGGTGCGGCCCTGCATGGCCTGGACGAAGGTGGCCGTGGCCGGGTCGCCGTTGGTGTCGACGTCCACCTCGCTGCTGTCGTGGAAGGTCGCCTGGCCGTCGAACAGCCGCGAGGTCTCCGACCACCAGCGGTCCTGCTCGGGCCGGTCGCTGTTGCGCCGGGCGGCCTCCTCGGACTCGAAGCGGGCCAGCGCGATGAAGCGCCCGTCCTCGGTCACGCCGGCGGTCGAGCCCAGCCAGCCCTCGGCCGCCGGGGCCAGCTCCTCGGCCCAGCGGTCCAGCGCCGCCCTGACCCGCGCCGGGTCGGCAACCCGACCCTGGATCACCTGCACGAACATGTCTGACCTCCCAGGTCGGTCGCGGTTGGGTCGCTGTGATCGGACGACGATATCCTGCCCGGGGGACATCGGGGTGGAAGGAGCGCCGGTGCGCTACGAGATCGTGGCCGAGACCTACCGGGACCTGGAGCGGGCCAGCGGCCGCCTGGCCCTGATCGAGCGGCTGGCCGAGCTGGTCCGCCAGACCCCGGACCAGCTGCTGCCGACCGTGTGCCTGCTCTGCCAGGGGCAGATCGCCCCCGACTTCGCCGGCGTCGAGCTCGGCATGGCCGAGCGGATGGCCGCCAGGGCGCTCGCCCAGGTGCTCGGCCTGACCGGCGAGGAGGTGCTGGCCGCGGCCCGGGACACCGGCGACCTGGGGATGGCCGCCGAGCGGCTGCTGGCCGACGTCGCCGGGGACCGCCCGGCGACCCTGGAGGTCGAGACGGTGTTCGCCGGCCTCCACCAGGTGGCCGAGGCCCAGGGGACCGGCTCCCAGGCCCGCAAGCTGGCCGGCCTGGTCGGCCTGCTCGGACAGGCCACCCCCCTCGAGACCCGCTACCTGCTGCGCACCGTCACCGGCAGCCTCCGCCTCGGCATCGGCACCCCCACCATCCTCGACGCCCTGGCCGAGGTCCATGCCGGCGGCCGCAAGCAGCGCCCGGTGCTGGAGCGGGCCTACAACATCTGCTGCGACCTCGGCCTGGTCGCGGCGACCCTGGTCGGCGGCGGCCTGGAGGCGGTCGAGGCCATGCACGTCCGGGCCGGCAACCCGGTGCGGCCGATGCTGGCCCAGCGGATGAGCAGCCCCGACGAGATCCTGGCCAAGCTGGGCGGCAGCTGCTCGGCCGAGTGGAAGTACGACGGCATCCGCGTCCAGGCCCACCGCACCGCCGACGGGAGCCTGGAGCTGTTCACCCGCCGCCTGGAGCGGGTCTCGGGCCAGTTCCCCGACGCCGTCAAGGCCCTGGAGGCGGGGCTGCTGCCCCGCGAGGCCATCCTGGAGGGCGAGGTGGTGGCCGTCGACCCGGCGTCGGGCGAGCTGCGGCCGTTCCAGGACGTGATGTTCCGCCGCCGCAAGTACGGCATCGACGAGGCGACCAAGGACGTGCCCGTCAGCCTGTTCTGCTTCGAGCTGCTGTACGCCGACGGCGAGGACCTCACCGGCCTCCCCTACCTGGAGCGGCGGGCCCGGCTGGCCGCGGCCATCAGCCCCTCCGAGCGGCTGCGGCTGACCACCGCCGAGCAGACCAGCGACGCCGACGCCCTGGAGACCCACTTCCAGCAGGCGGTGGCCGACGGCTGCGAGGGGCTGATCTGCAAGTCGCTCAGCCCCACGGCCGGCTACCAGGCCGGCGCCCGCGGCTGGCTGTGGATCAAGCTCAAGCGCGACTACCGCAGCGAGCTCTCCGACACCCTCGACCTGGTGGTGGTGGGCGCCCTGGCCGGCCGGGGCCGCCGCGCCGGCATCTACGGGGCCCTGCTCCTGGCCGCCTACGACGCCGACAACGACCGGTTCCAGACCGTCTGCAAGTGCGGCACCGGCTTCAGCGACGCTGAGCTGGCCGCCCTCCCCCAGCGCCTCGCCCCCCTGGCCCGGGACGAGAAGCCGGCCCGGGTCGACGCCCGCCGCCACGCCGACGTCTGGTTCGAGCCCGCCGTGGTCGTCGAGGTCCTGGCCGCCGAGCTGACCCTGTCCCCCACCCACACCGCCGCCTGGGGCCTGCTCAAGGAGGACTCCGGCCTGGCCCTGCGGTTCCCCCGCTTCACCGGCCGCTGGCGCGACGACAAGTCCCCCACCGACGCCACCACCGTGACCGAGGTCGTCGACCTCTTCCGCGGCGCCCGCCACGCCACCGACCCCGAAGGCTGACCCCGGCCCTCGTACACTGAGCACCATGGTGAGCTGCCCCTCCTGTGGTGCTGAGGTCCCGGGAGGGTTTGCGTTCTGCGGGCGGTGTGGCGCTCCGCTCGGCGCCGGGCAACGGGTCGAGGAGCGGCGGGTCGTGACGGTGCTGTTCTGCGACCTGGCCGGGTTCACCGCCCGGGCCGACCAGGCCGACCCCGAGGACGTGCGGGCCCTGCTGCGCCCCTACCACGCCCGGGTGCGCCAGGAGATCGAGCGGTTCGGGGGGACGGTCGACAAGTTCATCGGCGACGGGGTGATGGGCGTGTTCGGCGTGCCCTCGGCCCACGAGGACGACCCCGAGCGGGCCGTCCGCTGCGCCCTGGCCGTGCTCGAGGCTGCCGAGGAGCTCGAGCTCCCGGTGCGGATCGGGGTCAACACCGGCGAGGTGGTGGTGGCCACCGACCGCCGCCAGAGCGAGGGCGTGGTCGGCGACGTGGTCAACACCGCCGCCCGCCTGGAAGGGGTGGCGCCGGTCGGGGGGGTGATCGTCGGCGAGGCGACCTGGCGGGCTACCCGGGCCATGTTCGACTACCAGCCGCTGGACCTGGTGGTGGTCAAGGGCAAGGCCGACCCGTTGCCGGTCTGGCGGGCGGCCTCGGCCCGCGGCCGCCTCGGGGTCACCGTCGACCGGGCCCCGGCCACCCCGTTCCTGGGCCGCGACACCGAGCTGCGACGGCTCCAGGACAGCTACCGGCAGGCCCTGGCCGAACGGTCGGTCCAGCTCGTCACCGTCGCCGGCGAGCCCGGGGTCGGCAAGAGCCGGCTGGTCCGGGAGTTCCGCGCCTTCGTGGACGCCCGGCCCGAGCTGGTCGCCTGGCGCCAGGGCCACTGCCTGCCCTACGGCGAGGGGATCAGCTTCTGGGCCCTCGGGGAGGTCCTCAAGGTCCAGGCGGGCGTGCTCGAGTTCGACGACCCGGCGACGGTCGCGGCCAAGCTGGCCGGCGCGGTCGCGGCCGCGGTCGACGCCCCGGCCGAGCGCCAGTGGCTCGAGACCCGCCTCGCCCCCCTGCTCGGCCTGGCCGGCGACGCCCAGGCCCGCACCGGCACCCCCGAGCAGGCCGAGACCTTCACCGCCTGGCGCCGCTATCTGGAGGCGGTCGCGGCCCGGCGGCCGCTGGTGCTCGTGGTCGAGGACCTCCACTGGGCCGACGACGCCCTGTTCGGCTTCCTCCGCCACCTCGTCGAGGAGGCGGCCGACGTGCCGTTGCTGGTGGTGGCCACGGCCCGGCCCGAGCTGTTCGACCGCGACCCCGGCTGGGGGCGGCGGCCGGCCGGGCGGTCGGCCACGGTCGGGCTCGCCCCGCTCTCGGACAGCGACACCACCGGGCTGATCGCCGCCCTGCTGGGGCGGGCGGTGGCCCGCGACCAGGCCCATGCCACCCTGCTGGGCCGCATCGGCGGCAATCCGCTCTACGCCGAGCAGGTCTGCCGCATGCTCGACGACCAGGGCCTGCTGGAGGGCGACGGCGGCACCGTCCGGCTGACCGCGGCCGACACCGTCCTGCCCGACTCCCTCCAGGCGCTGATCGCCGCCCGCCTCGACACCCTCGTCCCCGACCTGCGGGCCCTGCTCCAGGACGCCGCCGTGGTCGGCACCGCCTTCTGGCCGGGGGCGCTGCTGGCCGCCGGCGGCCGCGACCCGGACCGCACCCGGGCCGACCTCGACGAGCTGGCCCGGCGGGCGTTCATCCGGGCCGCCCGGGGCAGCTCGGTCGCCGGCGAGGCCGAGTACGCCTTCTGGCACAGCCTCACCCGCGAGGTCGCCTACGGCCAGCTCCCCCGGGCGGCCCGGATCGCCAGGCACCGGGCCGTGGCCGCCTGGATCGAGGGGGTCGCCGGCGACCGGGTCACCGACCACGCCGAGCTGCTCGCCCACCACTACCTGACCGCCCTGGAGCTGGCCACCGCCACCCGGGCCGCCGAGGAGGCGGCGGCCGTCGGCGACCCGGCCCGGCGCTTCCTGGTCCTGGCCGGCGACCGGGCGATGACCCTGGACGTGGCCAGGGCCGACGCCCACTACCAGCGCGCCCTGGCCCTGCTCCCGCCGGGCGACCCCGAGCGGGCCCGTCTCTGCGAATCGGCGGCCGAGGCCGCCCAGCAGGCCGGCCGGACCGTCCAGGCCGAGGCGCTGCTGGACGAGGCCATCGGCGGCTTCCAGGCCACGGGCGACCACCTCGGCGCCGGCGACGCCATGGCCCGCCAGGCCCGGGTGCGCTGGTACCGGGGTGAGACCGCCCAGGCCCGGCGCCTGATCGCCGAGGCCATCGCCCTGCTGGAGCGGGAGCCGCCCGACCTCGAGCTGGCCGACGCCTACCTGGAGATGGGCAAGGAGGTCTGGACCTCGGGGCGGCCCGAGGAGGCGCTCGGCTGGCTGCGGCGGGCCATGGCTCTGGCCGAGCGGATCGGGGCCGACGACATCCGCCAGCGGGCCCTGCAGATCCGCGGCTGCGCCCGCGACGAGATCGGCGACCTCGGCGGCCTGGACGACGTCCGCGAGTCGGTGGAGCTGGGGCTACGGCTTGGCCTGGGCCGCGGCACCGCCCTGGCCTACGGCAACCTCGGGGCCGAGCTGTTCGAGCTCGAGGGGCCGGCCGCCGGGATGCGGGCCATGGAGGCCGGGCTGGAGCTGTGCCGCCGGCGGGGCATCAACGAGGTCGGCCACTGGCTGTCGGTGTCGCGGGTCGAGTGCCTGTTCGACCTCGGCCGCTGGGACGAGGCCCTGGCCCTGGCCGACCGGCTGCTGGCCCGCCACCGCGACCTCGACGAGGCCTACGAGGGGGTCAGCCTGACCGCCCGCAAGGCCCACATCCTGGCCTGCCGGGGCGAGGTCGGCGAGGCGGTCGCCCTCAAGGACCGGTTTCTGCCCCGCGGCCGCGACATCGGCGACCCCCAGGTCACCTCCAACGTGCTCCCCATCGCCGCCTTCATCGAGCAGGCCGCCGGCTCCCTGGACGCCGCCCTGGCCCTGGTCGAGGAGGTGGAACGGGCCACCCGCGACGGCCCGGCCTGCTACCGCGCCGACCCCCTGCCCCTGGTCGCCCGCATCTGCCGGGCCGCCGACCAGCCCGAGCTCACCGAGCGGTT
>DASZON010000206.1:0-2129 GCA_035550755.1 Actinomycetota bacterium
GGCCTCGACGGCGCGCCCGAGACGGCCGCCCTGGTGGTCGACCTCGGCCCCACCGGGCGCCTCCTCCGCCAGCGCAGCGCCGCCCCGGTGGACCGCCAGACCGACGCCGTGCTGACCTTCTCGGTCGGCGGCGACCTGCGCCTGCTCGACCTGGGCGACGACGGCGAGCTGTTCCTGGCCGGTCACGCCGAGCTCGAGGAGCTGGCCGACCACTGGCAGGGGGTGATCGACCCACTGGCCGACGCCCTGGCCTGGCAGGCCCTCGGGGCCCGGCTGGCGGCCCGCCCGGAGCCGCTGCGGACCCTGCTCACCGACCCGTCGTTCGTGGCCGGCATCGGCCCGGTCTACGCCGACGAGATCCTCTGGGCGGGCGGCCTGCGCTGGGACCGCGACTCCGGCGGCCTGTCCGCTCAGGAGGTGCGCCGGCTGCACCGGGCCATCCAGGAGGTGGTGCAGGAGGCGGTCCGCCTGCGCGGCGTCTCGGTGGGGGAGACCCCCTGGCTGGACCTGCACGGCGGCAAGGGCGAGTTCGAGCCCCAGCTCAGCGTCTACCAGCGCGAGGGCCAGCCCTGCCGGCGCTGCCGCACCCCCCTGGTCCACGAGCGGATCCTACGAGGGCAGACCACGTACTATTGCCCTAAATGTCAGAGCTGAAGGGCCGCCGTCCCGCCGCCGTTCCCGCCACCCTGGCCGCGGTGCTGGCGATGCTGCTGCTCCTGGCCGCCTGTGGCGGGGGCGACCCCGACCCGGCCCCGCCGACCCTGCTCGACCCCTCGGCCGGCCCGGCACCCCCGACGACCACGGCGACCCCGAGGGCGGGGGAGGTCAAGCTCGGGGACGCCCCAGCCTATGTCGCCCTGGCCGTCAAGGACGTGACCGTCAAGGACCGGCCCGCCCGCAAGGGTGACATCGTCGCCGTCTTCCCCCAGGCGCTGCCCTGGGGCAGCCCGACCCCGTTCCTGATCGACCAGGCCCGGCGCACCGCCGCCGGCGACGTCTGGCTCAAGGTCCTGCTCCCCAAGCGGCCCAACGGCTCCAGCGGCTGGGTCCAGCGCGACCAGGTCCGGATCAGGCCGGTGAGCCACCAGGTGGTGGTCGACCTGTCCTCGCGCACGGCCAGCCTGCTGGAAGGCCACAGGAAGGTGCGGTCGTTCCGGGTCGGGGTCGGCACCGCCGGCACCCCGACCCCGACCGGGCGGTTCTATGTGACCGTCAAGCTCAGGCCCCCGCAGATCTCGGCCTCGGCCTACGGCGCCTGGGCGCTCGGGTTGTCCGGCTACTCCGAGGTCCACCAGACCTTCGGCACCGGCGACGGCCAGATCGCCCTGCACGGCACCTACAAGCCGTGGCTGCTCGGCCAGCCGGTCTCCAACGGCTGCGTGCGCATGGACAACGAGACCATCACCCTGCTGGCCGAGACCCTGCCCCTCGGCGCCCCGGTCACCATCAAGCCATGAGCCAGCCGGAGCGGCTCAGGGCCGTGGTCAAGGGGGAGGTCCAGGGCGTCGGCTTCCGCTGGGCGGTGCAGAGCCAGGCCAGCCGGCTCGGCCTCACCGGCTACGCCGAGAACCTCCCCGACGGCTCGGTCCGGGTCGAGGCCGAGGGCCAGCCGGACCGCCTCGACCAGCTCGAGGCCTTCCTGCACCAGGGGCCGCGGTGGGCCGAGGTCGCCTCCCTGGACAGCCAGCGGGTCGCGGCCACCGGCGAGTTCCACCGGTTCGAGGCCCGGTAGGCCGCCGCAGGCCGAGGCCCTGATGGCGCGGCTGATTCGTCTCGATGGGCTCGCTTGGCGCCTCCATTCCAACGTGTTATAGTCCGCTTGTGAAATCAGGTCTCTGGGACCGCCCGGACGCGGTGCTCGCTCAGCCCGGCTGCATCGGGCAGGGTCACGCACACGTTTTGGGCCTTCCTCGCCCAGGGAACAAACGGTAAGTAGTCGTCGGCCGTTCCGCGCGGCACTGGACGACCCATGTGGCCTGCCAGTCCAGCGGACAAGAGCGCAGCGGTAACCCCGAAGCCGCTGCAGTGGGAGGAGCTTCCCGGATGTCGAAGGCGCTCATGGGCTACGTAGGTCAGCCGCCCGCCTACATGATCTTGCGGGAGCTGAATGCCCTCAAAGCGCGTGTCGC
>DASZON010000207.1:0-6326 GCA_035550755.1 Actinomycetota bacterium
GAGGGCTGGGAGCCGGTCGACCTGCGCCTCGGCGACGACCTGGCCCTCGCCGTGGCCGCCTACGCCGTCTGCGACGTGCTCATGGTCAACGCCCTGGCCGACGGCATGAACCTGGTCGCCAAGGAGTCGGTGGTGGTCAACCGGCGCGACGGCGTGCTCGCCCTGTCCGAGAACACCGGCGCCCACCAGGAGCTGGGCGCGTTCGCGGTCACCCTGTACCCCTTCGACATCCAGCAGCAGGCCGACGCCCTCCACGCCGCCCTCGTCATGGACCGCGACCAGCGCCGCGCCCGCCGCGAGGCCGCGGCCAGGGTGGTCGAGGAGAACGACATCGCCAAGTGGCTCCACCTCCAGCTCACCGACCTCGGGGTCACCCCCGGAGCGGCGCCGGACCAGGAGGCCCCGCCGAGGTGACCGCCACCAGCCCGGCCACCGGGACCACCGCCCGCTCCCGGGTCCTGCCGGACCCGCGGCTGGTGGAGTTCATGGTCTGCTCGACCGCCCTGGCCGGCGGCCGCGTCGGCGGGCGGCTGCCCCTGCCCGTGCCCCTGCTGGTCGCGGTCATCGCCGCCCACGGGCTGGTCCTTCATCGCTGGCCGGCCCGCCGGGGGCTCCGGCTGGCCTGCTTCGGGCTGATGCTGGTCCTGCTCGGGGTGGTCCCGGCGGCCCGCTACATGCAGGCCACCGCCCGCGGCGACGTGCGCCTGGCGATCGACGGCGGCGTGCTGGTGAGCGACGAGGCGGTCGAGGTCCTGCTGCGGGGCCACGACCCCTATCAGGCGTCGTACGACCAGGTGCTGGCCAGGTGGCGGATCGACGTCGAGGGCCGGCCGGCGACCAACCCGCTGGTCCACCACTACCCCTACTGGCCGGGATCCCTGGCCCTGCTGGCCGCGGTCAAGGTCCCGCTGCGGGTGGTCGGGATCGACGCCGACCCGCGCGTGCTTTACCTGCTGGTGTACTGCGCCCTGGGGCTGTGGCTGGGCCGCTGGAGCCTGCGCCAGCGCGGGCACCTGGGGGTCGCTCTGGCCGTCTGCCTCAACCCGCTGCTGCTCCCCTACCTGTGGCAGGGGGCCAACGACATCCTGCTGGTCGCCGGCATGGCGGTGGCCGCGGTCGCCCTGGCCGGCCGGCGGGTCGTGCTCGCCGGGCTCGCCCTCGGGGCCGCCCTGGCGGTCAAGTTGCTGATCGCGCCCATGGTGGTGCTGTTCCTGGTCTTCATCGCGGCCCAGGCCTGGGGCGGGCGGCTGGACCGGGCCCGCGCCGGGTGGGCGGCGGCCGCCACCGTGGTGCCGGCGGTGGTGACCGCCCTGCCGTTCCTCCTCTGGCACCCGGGCGACTTCCTCAACGACACCGTCGCCTACCACCTCGCCCTGGTCCCCGACGCCTACCCGATCGCCGGCCACGGCCTGCCCGCCTACCTGCTGCGGGCCGGGGTCCTGACCGACCCGTTCGGCCCGGCGCCGCTGTGGGCCACGGTGCTGCCCACGGCGGCGGTCATGCTGGCCGGCTGCTGGTGGGTGTGGGCCCACCCTTGGCGGCGCACCCTGCTCTGGGTCTCGGGCCTGGTGCTGCTCGGGGTGCTCATCTTCCACCGCAGCTTCATGTTCTATTACGTCGACATCCCGGCCACGGCCCTGCTCCTGGCCGCGTTCGGGGAGCCGGGCCCGGTCAGCCCTCCAGAAGCTGCTTCAGCGCGGCCATCCGCTCCCGCCAGAACGCCTTGAGCTTGTCGGCCGTGCCGGCGTCGGGGACGCGCTCGTGGGTCAGGGCGACCTGGCTCCTGGACTCCCCGCGGGCGGTGAAGGCGATCACCAGCCGGGTCGAGCCGTCGTCCCAGTTCGCACGGATCGACCTGGCCGGGCGGGCGGTGCGGACCTCGACCGCGGCGCCGGGGAGCCATTGCTCGCGCAGGGCGGGGTCGGCGAAGGCCTCGTACAGCCGCTCGACGGGCACGGCCACCGTCTTGCTGGCGTTGACCTCGAACTGGCCGCCGCGCCGCTGCCCTGGCGCCCTGAGCCCGCGTGCCTGCTCGTAGGCGACGGTCACGCCCTGGGCCCACCAGCCCGGCACGCCGTGCTCCTCGTTGAGCCACCGGGCGATCTCGGGATGGGGCCGCTCCGCGCCGCCCCACGCGTCGAGCAGACCGAACCACTCGTCCCAGCCCTTCCCGGTGTTGGCCCGGATGACCTCGTCGGAGTAGGGCCGCTTGACCCCGGGGCCGGCCCCCGGGGCCTCCGGGGTCGGCTCAGCCTCGCCCGGCACCGGGGCCTCGGGGCCCGGCACCTGCGCGTCGGCGGCCTCGGGGTCCTGCTTGGCGGCGGCCTTGGCGACCAGCTGGCGGCGGGCGCTGGCGTAGCGCTCGCCAGTCTTGCCCATGCGCGCGCGGACGCGACCCTTGAAGGACTTGTTCCTGGTCATCTGGCGCTCCTCGTCCCACGGGCGGCTGCGGGACCCACGCTCCCGTCGCCCCCGCGGAGAGGGCACTCGACCAGCGACCCGAGAACCCGAGGTCCCCTTTACCTCCCCGAGCCGGCGGCGTGAGCGCCGGAACGGAGGTCGGGCGCGGGACGGCGCCGGACCCGAGCATAGCCCATGCCCCCGACGACCGGAACCCCGTGGTCAGGAGGCGCCGCGAAGCCACAACGAGGTGCTGGTGGGCTGCATGGTCTGGTCGACCACGGCCACCAGCTCCTGGTGCAAGGCGTCCAGGTCGACCTGGTCGCGCAACCTGGCCGCGAACCCTTCCACCGTCCGGGCGGCGTCGTAGCGGCGGCGGTTGAAGCGCCGGTCCACCAGCCCCTGGACCCGGCGCCGCAGCGGGGCGAACGCGGCCACCGCGGCCAGGGTGGCGGCGGCCACCGCCAGGCTCCCCGCGCTCCCGGCCAGCGCGCTGGCCACGGGCAGGATTGCCAGGTAGGGGACGACCAGCAGGGCGGTGACGACGGCGTAGGTGAGCGACCGGCTGACCAGCCGGTCCAGGTCCCACAGCCGGTACCGGAGCACGGCCACGGCGACCGCCACCGGCGGGCAGAGCAGCGCCGGGAAGATGATGGCGGAGAGCGCGTTGGGTGCGATCCCGAGCCCGGCCGGGAGGGAGATGACCAGCCCGGCCACCGCGGCCGCCGCCCCGGCGGCGACCCAGCGCAGCTGCTGGCGCTCGACCCCCCGGGAGGCCCGGAACCGCAGGATCACGCAGACCACGGCCGGCGGCAGGCTCAACCAGTGCAGCGCCACGCCGACGAGCAGGAGCCACTCGGCGGCCTGGCCCGCCGGGCCGGCCAGGCCGAACGGGTTGACGGTCCCGTCCCACTCCTCGATCGGCCCCGGGGACAGGGACCCGGCGACCATGGCCAGGACGGAGCCGGTCACGCTCATGACCACCACCACCCGCCAGCGGCGCGAGCGCAGCCGGCCGTTGGGCAGCAGCAGGGCCGGCAGGGTGACCCCGAGCGTGATCGCCGGCGCCCAGGTGAAGGGGCTCGTGGCCATGGCCAGCTCCGCGACCGGCGGCAAGGGCCGCCGCTCACGGATGAGCTGCTCGATCCAGGGCGCCAGGGGCACGCTGTAGGCCCAGGCCAGCCCGGCTCCCATGTACAGCCAGCCGATCGGGTTGGCCGGCCGGCGCAGCGCCACCACCAGCCCGACGGTGGCGGACCCGAGCACGAAGAAGACCGCGTAGACGGCCCCCTCGACCAGCATGCTCACGGTCAGCGGCCGGACGATGGCCAGGGTCACCAGCAGCCCGGCGGCACAGCAGCCGAAGGTGAGCAGCCACAGCGCCCAGGTGAGCACCACCCTGGCTCGCAGCCGCATCTCCGGGCACCTCCTCGGCGTGCTCCAAGCAGTCCCGGGCGAGTCTCCGCCGGCCCCGGTACGGGAGCGTTACGGGGCCCCCGGCTGAGCGCCCCAGAACTGTCACAGGTACCGGTTACGCTGGGACAACGCAGCAACCGCTTCCCCGAGGACTGATGCTTGTGACCATCACCGTCGACGCCGACCTGGTCGAGCTCTCGCGCCCGTTCCCCACCGATTTCGTCGAGCGCAAGGACGGCCAGGACTATGTCGCCCACCACGTCGTCAACCAGCGCCTGCTGAGCATCGTCGGCCCCTTCGACTTCGAGCTCGTCCAGGTCATCCGCGGCGACGTGGCCGAGGTCCCGCCGGACGCCAGCTCCCGCAGCCGCCGTGGCCGGACCGGCACACCGGCCCTCCACAACGTCGTCGTCGGCGGCATCTGGCGGCTGACCTGCACGATCGACGGCCGCCAGGTGCGGGTCGAGGAGGTCGGCGACGTCGGCGACGTCCACAACTGGCCCCATGACGGCGCCCGCCTCAAGGACGCCGCCTCCGACGCCCTCAAGCGCTGCGCCATGCGCCTCGGCCTCGGTCTCCACCTCTGGGCCCAGGAGCACTACTTCCTGGACCAGCAGCTCCGCGCCCAGCAGCGCGTCGACCAGCCGGCCGACGCTGCCACCGCGGCCGAGTAGCCGCCGCTACCAGTTGGCCAGCGAGCGGGTGAGGATGGCGGCCGCGTCGTCCTCGCGCACCGGCCGGGGGGCGGTGTCGAGCAGCCGCTGCTGCTTCATGGTCCCCTCGACCAGGCCGCCGACGTCGCCCTCGTCGTAGCCGACCCCGCCGATCCCGTTGGGGATGCCGACGTCGCGCATGATCGCGACGAGCGCCGCCGGCAGGTACTCGGCGTCGGCGGCGGGGCGGTCCAGGCCGGGGGCGAGCAGCCCGGCGGCGCGAAGGTGCCGTTCCGGGCTGGCCGGGAAGGTGAACCGGAACGCCTCGGGGGCGGTCAGCGACACGGCCATGCCGTGCGGCACGATCGGCTCGTCCCTGGGGTAGCCGTCGGGCCGGAAATCCTTGACCCGCCCGGCGATCGGGTAGGCGTTGGCGTGCGGGATGTGGACCCCGGCGTTGCCGAAGCCGAGCCCGGCCATGGTGGCGGCCAGGGCCATCGCGCCCCGCGCCTCCAGGTCGTCGCCGTCGCGGACGGCCTGGCGGAACGAGCCGGCCAGCAGCCGCATGGCGTTCTCGGACCACATGTCGGAGATCGGGTTGGCCCCGCAGTAGGGCACCCGCTGCTCGGGCTGCTTGCGGTCGTAGGCGGTGAACGGCTTGGCCGTCCAGCTCTCCAGGGCGTGGCAGAGGATGTCCATGCCGCTGGAGGCGGTCACCGCGGCCGGCTGGGTCACGGTCAGGGTCGGGTCGACCACGGCCAGGGTCGGGCGCAGCCGGGGGTGGCTGATGCCGGTCTTGACCTTCTCGGCGAGCACGTCGAGCACGCAGATGGTGGTGCTCTCGGCCCCGGTGCCGGTGGTGGTGGGCACGGCCACCAGCGGGTGCAGGGGCCGGCTGGGGGCTCGGCCCTGCCCGACCGGCCGGTTGACGTAGTCCAGCAGCTCCCCCGGGTTGGTGGTGAGCAGGTTGACCGCCTTGGCGGTGTCGATGCTGGAACCGCCGCCCACGGCCACATAGGCGTCGAAGGGCCCATGCTCGGTGGCGTGGTCGGCGGCCGCCAGCAGGCTGGCGTCGGTCGGCTCGACGTGGACGCCGTCGTAGACCTGGGCCTCGATGTCGTAGCGCCCCATCTGCCCGGCGACCCTGTCCGCCAAGCCGGTGGCGGCGATGCCGGGGTCGGTGACCACTAGGACCCGGCGCGCCCCGTACTGGGACAGGTCGTAGCCGATCTCGTCGGCGGCGCCGGTGCCGAACTTCAGCAGGGGCGCCCCGTAGGTGAACACGGTCTCCGAGCCGACAGGGAACGTCGAGGTCATGGCCGCCTCCCGGTGCGCTTCGTCGCGGCTACCGTATCGTGGGCCACGCCGGACGGCGGAGAGGAGACGCCGGTGCCAGAGGTCACGATCGTGGAGGTGAGCCCGCGTGACGGGCTCCAGAACGAGCCGGTCATGCTGCCCACCCACGCCAAGGTGGAGCTGATCGGCCAGCTGGTCGCGGCCGGGGCACGCCGGATCGAAGCGGTCTCGTTCGCCCACCCCCGCCTCGTCCCGGCCATGGCCGACGCCGAAGCCGTCATGGCCGCCATCCCCCGCAGCGACAAGGTGTCCTACGCCGGGCTGGTCCTCAACCGGCGCGGCCTCGACCGGGCCCTGGCCGCCGGGGTCGACGAGGTGAATGTGGTCGTGTGCGTGAGCGACACCTTCAGCCGCCGCAACCAGAACCTGTCGACCTCCGAGGCCATGGCCGTGGCCGAAGAGGTCGCGGCCGACGCCCACACCCACGGGCTGTTCACCACCCTCACCCTGGCCACCGCGTTCGGGTGCCCGTTCGAGGGCGAGGTCCCCGCCGACCGGGTG
>DASZON010000208.1:0-10032 GCA_035550755.1 Actinomycetota bacterium
CAGCGGAGCGGACGGTGGTTCGCCAGGCTCGGCCCCGTGGCCAGCCCCGGCAGCGTCTCCTGGACGGTCGTCGCCACCGACAGCCGGGGCAACTCGGCCTCCGCCTCCGGCCCCCCGGTCGGCGTCCTCGCCTGCCGGTAGGAAATCTTCCCCGGAAAGCTGTAAGGGTCCGCGCCCCCAGGACCTCCTACCCGCGACAGCCCGTCGCACAAGGAGGTCCCCATGGCCCCCCAGCTCACCACCAGCTCCGCCACCAAGGCCCGGAACGGCCGCCGTTCCGTGGCCGTGGTCCGGAGGCGGGCGCTCGTCGCCGCCCTCGGCCTGGCCGTGCTGGCGGCCGTGGTGCCGGTCACCGCCGCCCACGCCGCCCCGCAGTCGCCCCAGACCGACACCCACCTGACCAACCCCGGCGGCAACCCGCAGCCGCCCACGCCGCCCGAGCCCCCGGACCTGCCCGACTGGGGCCCCGACGACGTCGCCAACCCGATCGACAACCCCGAGCCGCCCCTGCCCCCGGACCCGCCCGACGTCCCCGACTGGGGCCCCGACGACCTCGCCAACCCGACCGAGAACCCCGAGCCGCCGCTGCCACCCGAGCCGCCCGACAACGGCCCCGACGACCTGGTCAACCCCACCGGGAACCCCGAGCCCCCGACTCCGCCCGTGGACAACCCCACCCCGTCGGTCGACGACTCGATCCCGACCCCGCAGCGGATCGACGCCGGGTTCGGCGGGACCGCGGCCGGGTCCCACCAGGCCGCCGGCGTGGCCCTGCTCGTCGCCGCCGTCCTGCTCGCCCTGCTGATGGTCGTCATCGCCCGCCGCCACCGCGCCGAGACCGGGAGCACCCGGTGACCGCCGCGGAGCCCGGGTCCCGCCGCCGCAGCCCCAGGTTCGCCGCCTGGGGCTGCGGCGCCCTGGTCGCCGGATGCCTCCTGCTGGTCGGCTGCCAGGCCCCCGGCGGCGGACCGCCGCCGGGGGCACCCGCCCCGCCCGCCCGCGCCGCCGGGACGCCGGGCCCCAGCCGGCCGGTCTCGGTCCAGATCCCGGCGATCGGGGTCGACGCGCGGATGGTGCCGGTCGGGCTCGGGCCGGGCCGGACCATGGAGGTGCCCGCGGTCGACCTCGCCGGGTGGTACGAACCGGGACCCCGCCCGGGAGCGGCGGGTCCGGCGGTGCTCGTCGGGCACGTCGACTCCCGCCGGGGCCCGGCCGTCTTCTTCCGGCTGGGCCAGCTGCACCGGGGCGACCGGATCGTGGTCGGCCTGGCCAACGGGCCGGCCCGCTCGTTCGTGGTCGAGCGGGTCGAGCGGCAGCCCAAGCAGGCGCTGCCGGTCGGGCGCATCTGGAACGGCACTCGCCGGCCGGTGCTGCGCCTGATCACGTGTGGGGGCAGCTTCGACCGCGCCACCGGCCACTACCGGGACAACGTCATCGTGTACGCGAACCTCGTCAAGCCTTGACACTGTCATATGACACTGTCACCATGCGGTCCATGGAGGAGCCACGCTGGACCCTTGACGAGCTCGCCGAGCGGGTCGACGCCGCGCTGGCCGTCGACTACCACGGCCAGTCGAGCGGGCGCGTCCGCGACGTCCCCGACCGGCGGGCGATCCGCTGGTACACGACTATCGGGCTGATCGACCGCCCGGTCGCCCACCGGGGCCGCACCGCCCTCTACGGGCCGCGCCACCTCCTCCAGCTCGTCGCCGTCAAGCGCCTCCAGGCCACCGGCCTCCCGCTGGTCGCCATCCAGCAGGAGCTGGCCGGCGCCACCGACACCGAGCTGCGCCAGGTCGCCCGGGTCCCCGCCGCCGCCTCCCCGCCCCAGGCGTCCACCGGCTCACCGGTCGGGAAGGTCGCGGCCCGGGCCCCGGCCCGCCGGCTCGCCGCCGGGCCCGCCAGGCGACCCGCGTTCTGGCGCCAACCGCCCGTCGCCGCCCTCGCCGCCCAGGCCCCGGCCGTGGATGCGGCGGGCCCGGTGGCGCCCACCGATCCTGGGGCTCCGGTCCTCGCCGCCGGGGCCGTCGCTCCGCCGAGCGCCGGGGTGGCGAGCATCCGGGGCGTGCGGCTGGGGGAGGGGGCGACCCTGCTGCTGGAACCGGGCCGTGACCTGGATGCGGCCGACCTCGGCGCCATCCACGAGGCGGCGCGGCCGCTGCTGGCCGTCCTCCGCGCCCGCCGGCTCGACGGCCCGGCGAACCCGGTCCCGACCCCGCGGCGCGCGCACGACGGCGAACCCCGAAGGGAGCACCCATGAGCTCGTACCTGCCCATGCTGACCGACGCGCAACCAGGAGAGGGCCGGGGCGAGGCCGGGGTCGGGACGGTCGCGACCGAGCGGGGGAACCTGCCGCTCCAGGCGATCGACGTCGACGCGACCCTCACCGGGCTGCTCGCGCGGGTTGCGCTCACCCAGACGTTCGGGAACCGCTTCGACCAGCCGCTCGAGGCGACCTACATCTTCCCCCTGCCCGACCGGGCGGCCGTGACCGGGTTCCGCATGGAGGTGGGAGAGCGGCTGGTCGAGGGCGTGCTCAAGGAGCGCGGCCAGGCTCGGGCCGAGTACGACAGGGCGGTCCGCGAGGGCCGGCGGGCGTCGATCGCCGAGGAGGAGCGGCCCGGGGTGTTCACCATGCGGGTCGGCAACCTCCTCCCCGGGGAGCGGGTCACCGTCCGGCTGGTCATGACCGGCCCCCTGCCCTGGGACGACGGCGAGGCCACCTTCCGCTTCCCGCTGGTGGTGGCGCCGCGCTACATCCCCGGATCGCCGCTGGACGGCGAGCCCGTCGGAGCCGGCACCGAGCCCGACACCGACGCCGTGCCCGACGCCTCCAGGATCAGCCCGCCGGTGCTGCTGCAGGGCTTCCCCAACCCGGTCGACCTGTCGATCAAGGTCCGGATCGACCCGGCGGGCCTCGAGCTGGGGACGGTGCGCTCCAGCCTCCATGCCGTGGTCGAGGAGGAGCGGGACGGCGTGCGGGTGGTCAGGGTCGAGCCGGGAGAGCGGGCCGACCGCGACTTCGTGCTCCGGATCCGGACCGGCGAGGGCACCGTGGCCACGGCGGTGGCCGCGGCCGAAGACGCCGAGGGCGGCCAGGGGACCTTCGCCCTGACGCTGCTGCCCCCGGCCGGGGCCGACGCCGTGCACCCCCGGGACGTCGCGTTCGTGCTCGACCGGTCCGGGAGCATGGCCGGCTGGAAGCTGGTGGCCGCCCGGCGGGCCGTGGCCCGGATGGTCGACTCCCTGACGCCGCGCGACCGCTTCCTCGTGCTCGCCTTCGACAACCTGATCGAGACGCCGCCCGAGCTGGAGCCCGGCCTCCAGGCAGCCGGGGACCACGCCCGGTTCCTGGCCGTCGACCACCTGTCGCGGCTGGAGGCGCGTGGCGGCACCGAGATGGCCGCCCCGCTGGCCAGGGCCCTCGACGTCCTCACCCAGCCAACGCCGCCAACGCCGCCAACGCCGCCAACGCCGCCCACGCAGCCCACGCAGCCCACGCCGCCAACGCCGCCCACGCAGGAGCCCAAGCCGCCGATTCCGGGGCCCCCGAACCGGGAGGGTAGCTTGGCACCGGAAGGGACGGTGCCGGTTGTCCACACCCCCCTGGGCGGCCCGCGCGACCTCGTCCTGGTGCTGGTCACCGACGGGCAGGTCGGGAACGAGGACCAGATCCTGCGGCTGCTCGCCCCGCGGCTCGGCCGGGTGCGGGTCTACACGGTCGGCGTGGATACCGCGGTCAACGAGGGGTTCCTCAAGCGGCTGGCCGGGCTCGGGGGCGGCGCCTGCGAGCTGGTCGAGTCCGAGGACCGGCTGGACGAGGTGATGGACCGGGTGCACCGGCGCATCGGGGCCCCGGTGCTGACCGACCTGGAGCTGGCCCCGGCCGGGCTGGACGTCGACCTGGCCAGCGTCGCCCCCCGGCGCCTCCCGGCCCTGTTCGCGGGGTCGCCGCTGCTGGTGAGCGGCCGGTTCGCGGGCCGGTCGGGCGGCGCGGTGACGGTGCGGGGACGCGACGCGGCCGGCCAGCCGTGGTCGGCCACGGTGAAGGCCACCGCCGGCGACGCCGAGGCCCTGGCCGCGACCTGGGCCCGTGCCCACCTGCGCGACCTCGAGGACCGCTACGCCACCGACCCGGCGCCCGACCGGGAGCTGGAGCGGCGCATCGTCGAGACCTCGCTCCGGTTCGGCGTGCTGTGCCGCTTCACCGCGTTCGTGGCCGCCGACGTCCAGGTGGTCAACCAGGGCGGGGTCGTCCACCGGGTCCTGCAGCCGGTGGAGGCCCCGGCCGGGTGGGACATGCTCCGGCGGGTCGCCGCGGCCATGCCCATGGCGGCCATGCACGCCGGTGGCCTCCAGGCCGCCCCCGCCGCCCCCCGCGTCCAGCGGGCCATGCTCGACCGCCGTCTTGGCGGCCTCCCCGGCCGCGCCGGCGCCGGCCGTCCCGGGCGCCGCTCCGGCGGCTTCCCCTCCCACCCCCTCGGCGCCGCCGACCTCACCCCCTACCGCCAGCGAGCGGGAGCGCTCGCCACCATGCTCGAGCGCGATCACTCTCACCCAAGGGGGGTGCCCCCCACCCCGGGTCAAGGGCCAGGGCCCCGGCCGGGGGCCGACCCGGGGGCCGACCCGAGGACCGGCCCAGGGTCCCGGCCGGGGACCGGCCCAGGGTCCCGGCCGGGGACCGGCCCGGGGATTCCCTCGCCCGAGAGGTGGGGGATCGGGGGGCTCCGGGGGGCCGGGGACGACCTGGGGCGACGGCTGGGGCTGGTGCGGGTCGGGGTCGAGGCGCTGGTGGCCGACCTGCGGTCGGTCGACGCGGTCGAGGAGGAGGTGTGGCCGCTCCGGGAGCTGGCCGTGGAGCTGGGGCGGCGGCTCGGGCCCGGGGGCGGGGTCCGCATCGCCGGACCGCCGGAGCTGGAGCGCCTCCGCGACCTGGCGCTGGCCGTCCTGCGGGCGTTCGCGACCGCCCAAGCGCCAAGCGCTCCGACCGACCCGCCCGTCGTGACCGCCGAACCGCCGAGCGCCCCGCCCGTCCAACGCGCCCCGACCGACCCGACCGTCCGGCCCGAACCCCGGGATCCCGGGTTCTGGAGGCGGTAGCCCGACCGTCCCTTGTGGTTGATCGTGATTACGCAAGGCGGTTCATGGTGACGCTGTCTGGCATCCACGGATGGAGCGGGAGGTTGCCGTGCCGTCGTTGCTGCTGGCGCATGAGAAGTGGTTCGTGGACGACCCCGGGGCCTTTCATGGCGACTGGAGCTTCGCGATGTCGGGGCCGTCGCTGGCGCTGATCGCGGGCGTGGCGGTGGTGGCGCTGGTGTGGCACATCGTCGGGGGGCGGGTGCCGCGGCCGGAGCTGCCGTTCCTGGAGCCGCTGGGGCGGCTGGCGCCGTGGATCCCGAGGCTGCTCGGGATCCACCTGGGGGTGTCGCTGCTCTCGCTGGCCGTGCAGAACGCCTACCTGGCGCCGAACCTGCCGCTGCACGACGTGCCCGGCGGGTCGGCCATCGCCTTCGCCGAGGGGCTGCTCGGGGTCTGGTTCGTGGCCGGGGTGTGGCTGCGGCCCGCCGGGCTGGTGACCCTGCTGCTCGGCCCGCTGGCGGCCCTGCTGGCCGGGCCGGTGGCCATGATGGAGGCGGTCGACCTGCTCGGGATCGCCCTGTTCCTGGTCGTGCTGCCGCCCAGCCGGGACCGCTACGGGGCCGTCGACCCGGCGCCGGAGACCGCCACCCTGGCCATCTTCGCCCTGCGCGTCTGCGCCGGGCTGGCCCTGGTGGTGCTGGCGTTCAGCGAGAAGTTCGCCAACCCGGCCCTGGCCCGGGAGTTCATCGGCAACTACCCGGCCTTCGACCTGTTCGACCAGCTCGGCATCCCGCTCAGCGGCAACGCCTTCATCCGCATGGCCGGGGCCATCGAGCTGCTGTTCGGGCTGCTGCTCATCTCCGGCCGCATGCCCCAGGTGGCGGTGATCGTGGCCGGCATCCCCTTCAACGCCACCCTGTTCTTTCTCGGCCGGACCGAGCTGATCGGCCACCTCCCCGTCTACGGGGTCATGCTCGCCCTGCTGGTGTACGGCTCCTCACGCCGGTACGCCGACCTGGTGCCGGCCTGGCCGTGGCCGCCGCGCCGCGCCGTCCCGGGCCGGGGCCGGGTGGCCGCCGGGGCCTAGCGCTATTCGTAGGCGAGCTGGGGGGCGACCGGGCGCCTTGCCAGCCGCCCCGCGGGGACGCTGACGATGGCCGCGAACACCACCGGCACCGCCGCCGCGAGCAGGACCAGCGCGGTCGCCGGGACGCGCACCGCCGGCAGGTCGCCGCCCTCCATGAGGCTCCACAGGCCGAGCCCCAGGGGGATCCCGGCGGCCACGGCGATCGCGCAGGCGACCAGCTGGGAGACGATCAGCGCGACAACCGTCTGGCGCGGGGTCGCGCCCACCGCCCGGAGCACCGCCTGGTTGCGGGCGGCGTCGCGGGCGGCGAAGGCGGCCACGATCCAGGCGTTGATCGTGGCCAGCACCAGCAGCAGCCCGGCGGTGCCGAGGATGACCGCCCGGATCTGGCCGTAGAGGACGCCGACGGCGGCGTCGCTGGCGGCGTGCCCCGGCTCGGGCGGCCGGAGGTCGAGCAGGTCCAGGCTGTCGCGTAGGGCCAGGGCGACGACGATCATGGCCACCCCGAGGGCCAGGCCGGTCGCGTTGGTGACCAGCCGGCCCGGCCGCCGCGCCGCCGACCGCAGTCCCAGCACGCCGGGCAGGGGGAGGCCGGCGCGGGCGGCGAGGGTCACCAGCCGGCCCGGGCGCCTGGGCGGCCGCGGTCCGGCGGCCAGCGACCGCAGCGTGCTCTGGCGGATGCCCCGCAGCGCCGGGCGGACGGTGCCCAGCAGCACCACGGCCACGGCGACGCCGGCGACGACCGCCACCCGGGTCGCCGTCAGCGGCGGCGGCTCGGGCCGGCCGAGCAGGGTCACCGAGGTTGCCGCGATCGGCGGCGTGAGCAGGCGGCCGATGCCGAGGCCGGCCGCGGTGGCCGCGGCCGCGATCGCCAGGTGCTCGAGCAGCAGGACGACCATGACCTCCCGCGGGGTGACCCCGACCGCCTTGAGGGTGCCGACCTGCCGGACCTGGGCGGCCATGCGGCCGGCGATCAGCACCGAGGCGGTGGCGACGGTGAGGATCGCGATCAGGGCCCCGGCCGCGAACAGGGTTCCGGCCAGGATGTCGATGTCGCTGTGCGACTCGCTCCGGCGCTGCTGCCACGTCTCCAGGTACGGGACGACCGACGAGGAGGCGGGCACCGCCTCCAGCGACCGGTGGGCGGCGACGAACTCGGCCGCCTGCGCCGGATCGGCCAGGCGGAGCTGGAGCTCGAAGCCCTCCTCGGTCATGCCGAGGCCACGCAGCTGCCGCGCCGTCTCCGGGGTGACCCAGACCTGGGCGGGGCGGCTGAGCGGGAACCGGCCACGGCTGACCGTCTGGGCGACGCCCCGGACCCCGAACGGCCGCCCCTGGATGGTCACCGTGTCCCCGGCCCGGGCGCGGAGGGTCGCCGCCAGGCCGCCCTCGAGCACCACCCCGCCGCCCGCGCCGAGCCAGCGGCCGCTGGTCACCAGCGGCTGGTCGACCGGGGAGGGTCCGGGGCCGCGGACCTCGGCGGTGAGGTCCTCGTCCCCGCCGGCGACCTGGATCGACCCGTACAGGTGGGTCCAGGGGCCGCCGGCCGCGTCCACGCCGGGCGCCGCGGCGAGCCGGTCGGCCCGCCGGCGCAAGGTGGCGACCAGGGCGCGGTCCCCGGGCTCGTCGGGCGGGTGGTAGACGGTGAAGCCGACGTGGAACCCCCTGGTCGCCTCCCAGGTGCGGTTCCAGGGCCCGTCGGCGCTCCCGTACAGCGACATGGCCACACCGAGGACGCCGGTGGCGATCGTCAGGGTGAGCAGGAGCAGCAGCGCCTGCCCGGGACGGCGGCGCAGGTTCCGCGCGGCCAGGCGGACCGCCAGGCCCGGCCAGCGCATCAGCGCTCGCCGCCCAGGTCGGCCAGGCTGGCCAGCAGGCCGGCGACCGAGGTCCCCTCACCCAGCCGCGTCTGGGCCACGATCGCCCCGTCCCGCATGGTCAGCAGGCGGTCGGCGGTGCTCGCCACCCGCGCGTCGTGGGTCACGACCAGCAGCGTCTGGCCCGCCCGGCCGAGCTCCCCGAACAGCCGCAGGATGTCGCCGGCGGCGCGGCTGTCCAGGTTGCCGGTGGGCTCGTCGGCGAGCACCACCAGCGGCTCGTTGACCAGCGCCCTGGCCACCGCGACGCGCTGCTGCTCGCCGCCGGACAGGCGGTCGGGGAGGTGGCCGGCCCGTCCGGCCACGCCGAGCCGTTCCAGCAGCTCCATCGCCCGGCGGCGCGCCGCCCGGCGCGGCACGCCGACGAGGAGGGCCGGCAGCTCCACGTTCTCCACCGCGGTCAGCTCGTCGACCAGGTGGAACGCCTGGAACACGAAGCCGACGGCGCGGCGGCGGAAGACCGCCCACTGGGTCTCGGAGAGCCCGTCCACCCGCGTCCCGCCCAGGTACAGCTCGCCGGCGTCGGGGCGCTCCAGGCCGCCCAGCAGGTGCAGCAGGGTCGACTTGCCGCACCCGCTCGGCCCCATGACCGAGACCGCCTCTCCCTTCTCGACGACCAGGTCCACGCCGTCCACGGCCCGGACCGGCGACCCGTCGCCCGGGTACCGGCGCTCCAGGCCGCGCGCCTCGATCACTGTGCTCATTGCTTCTCCCGCTCGAGGAACCGCTGCTGGCAGGCCTCCAGCCAGCGGATGTCGGCCTGCAGGCGCAGGGAGGCGCCCTCCAGCAGCAGGGCGCCGTCGGAGTGGGGCGGCTCGTCGAGCGCCAGACCTTGCAGCTGGCGGAGCTCCCGCAGCAGCTCCAGGCGCTGCGCGTCGACCAGGGCCACCGGGTCGGCCAGGCGCGTGGCCGCCGCCATGACCAGCTTGAGATGGAACTCCAGGGGCGCCACCTTGGACCAGGTCAGGTCGTTGAACCACCGCGCGACCCGTTCCCGGCCGGCGGCGGTCAGGTCGTACACCTTCTTGTCGGGGTGGCTGGGCTGGGCGACCTCCCTGGCCTCGACCAGCCCGGCGCGCTCCAGCCGGGAGAGGGTCACGTACACCTGTCCCGGGTTCAGCCCGCCTCCGGCCGGGCCGAGCGCCGCCTCCAGGCGCTGGCGCAGCTCGTACCCGTGCGCCGGCTCCTTGGCCAGCAGCGACAGAACGACATCCTGCACCGGCAGCGGGTCCCTGGTCGGCGTCCGTGCCGTTATCTATAACCGTTATCTATGTGCTACGCAAGCCCTGGCGCCAGACCTCGCCGTGGCGGGGGTGCTCGATCTCGTCCGCCACCGCCTCGGCCAGCTCCGCCCCGAAGTGGCGCTCGACCAGCCACAGGGCCATGTCGATGCCGGAGGTGACACCACCGGCGGTGACCAGGTCGCCGTCGTCGACCACCCGGGCCTCGACCACCCGGGCGCCGGAGGCGCGGAGGTCCTCGACGGCGCCGTGGTGGGTGATGGCGGGGCGGCCGCGGGTCAGGCCGGCGGTCGCGGCCAGCATCGCCCCGGTGCAGACGGTGGCGACCACGGCGCCACCCCGCGCGGCGGCGGCGATGGCCGCGGGCAGGTCGCCCCGCTCGGCCTCGGCCCAGGCCCCGTGGGCGCCACGGTCGTTCCAGCCGCCGCCCGGGACCACCAGCAGGTCGGTCCGGTCCGGGTCGAGCCGGCCGTCGGGCTGGACCCGGAGGCCATGGGAGCCGGTGACCTCGGCCGCCCCGTCGAGGGCGACCAGCTCCACCGACAGCTCCGCCGCGCCCGTGGCGGCGGCGTTGCGCAGCACCTCCAGGGGGCCGATGGCATCGAGCTCGTCGAAGCCCTCGAAGACGACCACCGCGACCCGCATCTGCCTGCTCCTTCCGCTGGACTTCGGCCCGAGCGCCGTGATAGCACTTCGCTTAGCACTCGACCATCCTGAGTGCTAACATCCGGGATTGCCAGACCGG
>DASZON010000209.1:0-8294 GCA_035550755.1 Actinomycetota bacterium
GGTGAGCTCGCCGTGGGCGCCGGCGGCCGGCTGGAAGGTGGCCGCGGCCAGCCCGGTCAGCTCGCACAGGGCGTGCTCCAGGCGGGCCAGCAGCTCCAGCGCCCCCTGCACCTGCTCGGCCGGCTGGGCCGGGTGCAGCCGGGCGAACCCGGGCAGGGCGGCCGCCGCCTCGGCGACCTTCGGGTTGTACTTCATGGTGCAGGACCCGAGCGGGTAGAAGCCGAGGTCCACCGCGTAGTTGCGGTGCGCCAGCCGGGTGTAGTGCCGCACCAGGTCACGCTCGGACACCTCGGGCAGCCGCACCGGCCCGCTCCGCCGGAACCCCGCCGGCAGCGCCCGCTCGAGGTCGACCTCGGGCAGCCCGTCCCCGTCGGGGAAGCTGGAGGCCCGCCTTCCCGGCGAGGACCGCTCGAAGACCAGCCGCTCCGCCTCGCCATCCAGGCCCCCGGCCGCCCACGGCACCGCCTCGAACGCCGACGCGGTGGGTCCGGGGGCGGCGGCCTGGGATTGAGGGCTGGCCTGGGGCTGGGAGCCGTTGCCGTTGGTGGTCTCGGTCACCGGGCCACCCCCTCTCCCTCGCGGGGCCGTTCGCCGGCGCCGAGGTCGGTGAGCACGGTGGCCATGGCGTCGGCCAGGCGGTCGATGTCCTGCTTGGTGCGGCGCTCGGTCACGGCGACCAGCAGGCCGTCCTCCAGGCCGGGGGCGAGGCCGGCCAGGGGCAGGCCGGCCAGCAGGCCGTGGTCGACCAGGCGGCGGCTGACCTCGGCCGGGTCGGCCGGCAGCCGCACGACCAGCTCCTTGACGAACGGCTGATCACCGAAGGCCAGGTGGACCCCGGGGATCGCGGCCAGCCGGTCGGCGGCGTAGCGGGCCGCCCGCAGGCACAGCTGGCCCAGCTCCTCCAGGCCCCGTGGCCCCAGCCAGGTCAGGTACACGGCGGCGGCGATCGCGTTCAGGGTCTGGTTGGTGCAGATGTTGCTGGTCGCCTTCTCCCGCCGGATGTGCTGCTCGCGGGCCTGGAGGGTGAGCACGAAGGCCCGCCGCCCGGCGGTGTCGAGGGTCTCGCCGACCAGCCGCCCCGGCAGCCGCCGCACGTCCTCCGGCCGGCAGGCCAGGAACCCGAACGCCGGCCCGCCGAAGTTCGGGTGGTTGCCCAGCCCCTGGCCCTCGCCGACCACGATGTCGGCCCCCAGCCGGCCGGGCGGCTCCAGCACCCCGGCGGTCAGCGGATCGAAGGTGACCAGCATCCGCGCCCCGACCCCGTGGGCCAGCTCGGCCGCGGCGGCCACGTCCTCGACCACCCCGAAGAAGTTGGGCTGGGCCAGCAGCACGGCGGCGGTCTGGTCGCCGGCCTTGCCGCGGACCTCCTCCAGGTCGGTGTGGCCGTCCAGGGCCCCGACCTCGACCAGCTTGATGTCCAGGCCCTGGCTGTAGGTCTCCAGCAGCTCCCGGACCCGCGGGGCCACGGCCGCGCTCACCAGCAGCTCGCTGCGCCGGGTGGCGGCCACGGCCATGGTGGCGGCCTCGGCCACCGCCGAGGCGCCGTCGTACAGCGAGGCGTTGGAGATCTCCAGGCCGGTGAGCTCGCTGATCAGCGTCTGGTACTCGAACAGGGCCTGGAGCACGCCCTGGCTCATCTCGGGCTGGTAGGGGGTGTAGGAGGTGGCGAACTCGCCCCGCCCGGCCAGGTACCAGACGGCCGCGGGCACGTAGTGGTCGTAGACCCCGGCCCCGAGGAAGCAGGTCAGCTCGTCCAGGTGCCGGTTCCGGTCGGCCAGCCGGCCCAGCTCGGCCGCCACCTCCTGCTCGGCGTGGGGCCGGGGCAGGTCGAGGTCGGCCGGGGCCCGCAGGTCGGACGGGATCGGCTGGAACAGTTGGTCGACGTCGTCGAGGCCGAGGGCGGCCAGCATCGTGTCGACATCCTCACTGGTGTGGGGCTGGTAGCTCAACCGCTCCCCTCCTGACGCGCCCACCCGGCCCCCGGCACCTCGCGCGGCGCCTCCCCCCGGTGGGATCGACGTAGCTACTTGTCTATTTGGAGACTTCTCGGCGAATCCACATTCCTGGCCGGCAGCCCGGCCAGGGCGCGGCGATTGAACCACCGCCCTCCAAACCCCCGCAACGCCCCCTCGGGCGGTTCGGCCCGCCCGGGCAGGGCAGGAAGGTCAGCCGGCTCGCCTGGCTGTCGCCGGGCCCCGGCGGTGGGCGCGCTCGGCCGGCAGGAGCACCTGGGCCAACCGGACCAGCTCGGGGTCGGCGGGCAACGGCGGCACCGGCCGCGGCGGGTCGGGCACCGCCCGCGGCCGCCCCGCCGCCCGCGCCCGCTCCACGGCCCCGCCGGGTCGCCTGGGAACCCGCGCCGGAGGGGTGCGCTCGTTCGCTGCGGGCCGCGCGGCCGCCGGCAGCTGATCCACCCGCCCGCCGTCCCGAGCCCCCCCGCCCTCCTCCCCCGCCCCCCGACCCGGCGCCGGGTCGACCATCTGGCTCGGGGGCTCCAGGCCGTACCGCTCCAGCAGCTTGAGGTAGTCGCGCTGGTACAGAACCTTGATCCGGACGTCGGGGTAGAGCTCGCGCAGGCGGCGGACCTTGCGGTTCTTCTTGGTCACGAGCCGCTGGTTGAGGGTGGTGATCTCGATGTAGAGCTGCCACCCGGGGAGGTGGAAGTCGGGCCGGAAGTGCTGGGTCGGCTTGCCGGCGGCGTCCCACTCGATCGGGAAGGCGGTCGGCTCGTACTCCCACTCGACCCGGTAGAAGTCGAGCAACCGCGCGAACTGGCGCTCGGAGTTGTGCGCGAAGGTGATCAGGTCGGCCGGCCGAGTCGCTCCCGCGCTGGTGGCCACGACCGCGTCAGCCTTGGGTCCCCTGCGGTGCTGCTCGGGGCGGGATCCCGGAGGCCCCCTCGGCGACCGCCGGAGGGGCGTCGGCCGTGGCCGCGCCACCGGCCGGCGCCTCGCCGGGGAGGTGGGCGAGGTCGCCCTCGGTGTCGGCCCAGACCCGGCCGACGGCGATGCCGAACACCGCCTGGCCGTTGGAGAGGACGTCCACGACCTCCTCGCCCGAGTGGCAGGCGTAGATGCGGTTGCCGTCCGACATGAGGGTGACGTCGCTGAGCGGCTTGCCGCCCGACTCCTTGCGGAGGTAGCCGATGGCGTCGCGGATCTGGCGCAGGGAGACGCCGGCGTCGAGCAGCCGCTTGATGATGCGCAGCTCGACCACGTCGGTGAAGCCGTACAGCCGCTGGGTGCCCGACCCGTCCGCCGCCCGTACCGACGGCGTGACCAGCCCGGTCCGGGCCCAGTAGTCGAGCTGCCGATAGGTGATGCCGACCAGCTTGATGACGGTGGGGCCGCGGAAGCCCGGCTCGGATCCCGCCGGGGACGAGCGCGCGGCCATCCAGTTCCTCCTTGCCGGTTCCTGCGTAATTACAACGATGTGACGTCAAGCGTAGGGGTCCGGGTAGGGCCACGTCAACGAGGCGAGCTCACCGTTATCGACCTGCGATCTCTCGACTTCCACAAGAGGTGGAAACTCGGCCAGATCTACTCGAAATCCTCCGGGCTCACCTGGTCGAGAAACTCCCGGAACTTCTCCACCTCGCGCTCCTCGTCGTCGCTCTTGATGAGGATGGACGCCTCGCTGAGCACGTCCTCCTCGGCGAAGATGGGGGTGTTGGCCCGGACGGCGAGGGCGATGGCGTCGCTGGGCCGGCTCGACACCGAGAACTTGGAGCCGTTCTGGCGCAGCTCGATGGTGGCGTAGAAGGTGCCTTCCTTGAGCTCGGTGATCACGATCCGCTCGATGGACACCACCAGCTCGTCCAGGAGGTTCTTGAGCAGGTCGTGGGTGAGCGGCCGCTGGGTGGCCACGCCCTGGAGGGCGAAGGCGATGGCGGTCGCCTCGACGTTCCCGATCCAGATGGGCAGGAAGCGCTCACCGTCGCGCTCCTTGAGGAGCACGATCGGGGTCTGGGTGGGGAGCTCGATCCTTACGCCGACGAGGGTCAGCTCGACCAACGCGAAACCCCCTCGGGCGTCGAACGTTTCTGGCGCCCGGCCGGGCGCCTGCCGCACTGCCCGAGGCTATCAGACGCCCTCGGCCGATGCGACATACCGAGCGAAGGTTGCATGCCTCCGGTCTTCACCCCGCCGGGAGGCTGCCGGCGGTATCCGCCCTGGCCGCGAGGTCGAGCAGGGCCGGGTCGGCGCGGACCGCCTCCAGGTCGTCGACGGCCAGCAGCTCGCTGCGGCCCCGCTCGCGCTCGTCCAGGTCCAGGCCGTAGCCGACCAGGAAGACGTCCGGGACCTCGAAGCCGACATAGGACAGCGGGACGTCGACGATGCGGCGGGCGCGCTTGTCGAGCAGGGCGCAGACCCGCAGGCTGGCCGGCCCGCGCGCGGCCAGCACCCGGAGCAGGTAGGTCAGGGTCAGGCCGGTGTCGACGATGTCCTCGACCACCAGCACGTGGTCACCGGACAGGTCCAGGTCGAGGTCCTTCTCGATGCGGACCACCCCGGTGTCCTCGGAGGCGTCGAACCGGGAGATGGCCATGAAGTCGACCCGGCAGGGCATGGCCGCCGCCCGGACCAGGTCGGCCAGGAACACCACCCCGCCGCGCAGCACCGACACCAGGACGGGCTCGACCCCTTCGTAGTCCGCCCGCAGCTCCACCCCCAGCTCGGCCACCCGTTCCTGCAGCGCCTCCCGGTCGATCAGCAGCCGCACCGCCGGCCGAGGCTCAAGCGGCTGGTCCGGCACGGGGTCGGTGCGGTCGGCTGAGGCGGAGGCGGGGTCCGGCGCGGGGTCCGGGGGGTCGGTGCGGTCGGTGGGGGTGGTCATGGTGGCGGGCGGCGCAGGGACGGGTCGATCGTGGGGCTTGGGGCGCCGGGGGGGACCGCGCGGACCTGGACGACCGCGCCAACGGTGAGGGTCGCGGCCGGGTCGGGCCCGGCGGCGGTCGACGGCGCGGCCGGTGAGGCGGGCGCCACCGTGGTCGTGGGGGCCGTGGGGCCGCCCGCCGGCAGCGGCTCGAGCCGGGCCGGGACGAGGCGCCGCCCGCCGGCCGTGAACCAGGCCGTGGCCGCGCCCGGCGCCACGGCCAGGCGGACCTGGTCCAGCTGGTCCAGCCGGAGCAGGGCGTCGACGTCGCCGCCCGTCTGGACGGTGGCCGGCTGGCCGGGGGTCTCGGACACCGGCTGGCCGCGCTGGGCCAGCCGGGCCCGGACGTACGTTGAGAACCCGTACTCGAACAGCGCCCGCACGTCGGCGAAGGCGTTGGGCGTGCCCATGGCCACCGCGACCAGCCGGCGCCCGCCGCGGCTGGCCGAGGCGACCAGGCACCGCCCGGCACGGTTGGTGAAGCCGGTCTTGCCCCCGACCGTCCACCGGTAGGAGCCGAGCAGCTGGTTCGTGGTGACAAATCGACGAAGCGACAAAGGTGCACCGGGGATGCGGGCCGCCCTGGTCGCGACCAGCGCCCGGAAGTCCGCCCGGCGCATAGCCACCTCCCAGAGCCGGGCCAGGTCCCTGGCGCTGGTCTGGTGACCCGGCCGGTCGAGCCCGTACGGGGTCACGTAGTGGGTCGCGGTGAGCCGGAGCGCGGCCGCCTTGCGGTTCATCCGCCGGACGAAGGCCGTCTCGCTGCCGTCGACCGCCTCGGCCAGGGCCACCGCGGCGTCGTTGGCGCTCTTGACCAGCAGCCCGAGGAGCAGCTGGCGGACGGTCAGCCGCTCCCCCTTGCGCAGCCGCAGCGACTCCTCCCCCACCTTGGGCGGTCCCGCCCCGATGACCACCACCCGGTCCTCGTCCAGCCACTCCAGCGCCAGCAACGCCGTCATCACCTTGGTGGTCGAGGCCATCGCCCTGCCCACCCCCGCGTTCCGCTCGTACAGCACCTGCCCGGTCGCCTCGTCAGCCAGGATCGCCGCCTTGGCCACCACCCGAGGCGCCCCCACCCCCTCGGCCCCCGGCACCGCCCCCCCGGCACCGTCGCCGGCGACCCCAGCGGAGGCGGCGAGTCCGGGCGGGGCGGCCACACCAAGGCCAGCGGCGGCGTCCCTGGACCCGGCGGTGGGGAAGGCCGGTCCGCCGGAGGCGACCGCGGAGCCGCCGGCGGCGACCCCGGACCCGGCGGCGACCCCCGACCCGGCGGCGAGGGCGGGACCGGGCGAGCCGAACCCGCGCGTGCCGGTGGCCAGCCCTGGCCCGCCCGGGCCGGTGAGGACCGCCGCGACCGCCACCACCGCGACCAGGACCCGCGAGCGATCCCATCCCCGCACCCGTGCGCCGTTCCCCGCCCGGACCCGCGAGCCGTCCCAACCTCGCGAGCGGTCCCGCACCAGGACCCGCGACCCACCCCATCCCCGTCGAGCCCTCGGTCTCCGGGGGCTGCGGTGGGGATTTATTGACATATTGCTAGGTCGATATGGGGATCTAGCAACAGGTCAACGGTGAGGGTCGCGGGCGTCGGCGAGGCCGTGGACGGCGGAGCGGAGGGCGAGGTCGCGCATGCGGCCGCCGAGCTGGGCGAGGGCCTCGATGGTGTCGCGGGCGCGGGCGCGGGCCTCGGGGTTGCGCTGGCGGACGAGGGGGGCCACCACCTGCTCGAACAGGGCCGCCTCGCGCTCGGCGAACAGCTTGTACATGCGCAGGTGGCGAGCTTCCAGGCCGTAGTCGGCGAGCTCGCGGGCGAGGCGCAGCAGGACGAGGTCGTCGCCGCCGTACCAGGCACCCCGGTCCCCGCTGCCGCGGGCGCTGACCAGGCCGAACGACTCCAGCTCCATGAGCTGGTCCGCGGTCGCCCCGGCCGCCCGGCAGAGCTCGTCCCGGGTCAACTGGGCATCCGAGGGCGGCGCCCCGAACATGCCGGCCGCGGCCCTCCCCGGCTGGGTGCCGGCGGCACCCGACCCGCCGCCCGGCGGCCCCGCGGCGACTGCGGAGACCGGACCGGCCTGGGCGTCCGGTGGGCCAGCCGGGGCGGCGCGCGAGGCCGACCCCGCGCCCACCCCACCGTCGGCCGCGGCGGCTGGCGAACCCGCTCCCGCATCCTCCCCGCCGATCGCCTCGGGGCCCTTGCCCTCCAACCCCCCGACCCGCTCCAGCTCGGCGAGGCGCTGGCGGATGACCCGCAGGGGGAGGTACTGGTCGCGCTGGGCGCGGAGGACGAAGCGGAGGCGGGCCACGTCGTCCTCGGAGAACTTGCGGTAGCCGGAGGCGGACCGGTCGGGCTGGACCAGGCCGGCGCCCTCGAGGAAGCGGATCTTGGAGACGGTGATGTCGGGGAACTCGGGCTTGAGGATGCCCAGCACCTCGCCGATGCTCATCGTTCCGGTGCCGGGCTCGTCGGCTTGGCGGCTGGAGCCGGCGGCGTCTCCCCCGCCGCCCGGCCGGGATGGCACGTTGCGCTGGACCGGATCCCGCATGACCCTACCCGCCACCCCCGGGTCGACTGCCGGCGAAGAAGACCAGTTTGAACTTGCCGATCTGCAGCTCGTCGCCGGCGACGAGCTCGCCGTCCTCGACCCGCTCGCGGTTGAGGTAGGTGCCGTTGAGGGAGCCGACGTCGTGGACGGTGAAGCCGTTGGCGCCGCGGCGGATCTCGGCGTGGCGGCGCGAGACGGTGATGTCGTCCAGGAAGATGTCGCTCTCGGGGTGGCGGCCGGCGGTGACCGTCTCCTTGTCGAGCAGGAACCGGCTGCCGGCGTTCGGGCCCCGCCGGACCACCAGCATGGCGGTGTTCTCGCGCAGTTCCTCGACCGGGGCGAGAACCTCTTCCTCGACCTCAGCTTCGAGGTCCTGGGCGGCCAGGCTGATGGTGGTGGTGGAGTCGTCAGGGGTGGTGGTCAGGGCGGCCCCGCAGTTCGCGCAGAAGTGGGCCCCTTCGGGGTTCTTGTGACCGCACTGAGTGCAGAACATGCTGCCCTCCCGGGGCTTTGGCTCGTTGTCAGCAGCGCGTCCGGCGGCCGGAGCCGGGCGAGCAGCATCGTTTTGGTCGGTGACTGTAGAGGAGGACTTCAAACAGGGTCAACGCGTGGCTGTGGACGGTCCTGACAACCTCCACGATACGGTGACGGTCAGGACTCGGCGACCAGGTCGGCGTAGGCGGCGGCGTCCATCAGATCGTCCAGCTCGTCCGCGTCGGTCAGCTCGATCACGACCAGCCAGCCCTGGCCGTAGGGGTCGGAGTTGATCATCTCGGGGCTCTTGTCCAGCTCGTCGTTCCGCTCGACGATCGTGCCCGTGACCGGGCTGTAGATGTCGGAGACCGACTTGGTGGACTCGACCTCGCCGAAGGTCTC
>DASZON010000210.1:0-3404 GCA_035550755.1 Actinomycetota bacterium
GGCCGCAGGGCGGCGAGCAGCGGGTCCCAGGACTGGCCGGGCGGGCCGAGCGCCGGGCCGAGGACGGCCAGGGTGCCGGCGACGGCGGCGAGCAGGTCGTCGCCCTCGGGGGTGAGCCCGGGCCCGCGCCCCGCCAGGGCGCGGACGGCCGCCGCGGCGGGCTCGGGGTCGCGCGCACCCACGGCCCGCACCAGCAGGGTCAGCCCCGCCGACCCCTCCGGGTCGGCGGCGATGGCCACCCCGATCCGGCCCAGCTCCCGGACCAGCTCCTCCGGCCGTGCCCGGGCCCCGGCCCCCAGGGCGTGGAGGAGCGCCGCGCCGCGGGCCCCGACGGCCTCGCGCGTGACGTCCGTGGGGACCGGGACCGTCGGGTCCCAGCGGGGGGGAGCGGCGGGGTCCCAGGTGACCTGAAGCGAGCCAAGGGTCACCCGCCCCGGGAGCAGCCGGGCGGTCGCGCCCGACCCGGCAGCGGCGCCGGCCAGGGCGCCCGCCCCGGCGGCGAGGGCGATGGCGTTGGGGAGGAGCGGGACCTCGCGGGTGGTGACGGCGACCACGAACCCGTCCAGGTCGACCCAGGCGGCGGTGGCCCCGGCGCCGAGCACCGCCCCGGAGACCTCGCCGTCGATGCGTTCGAGGACCGGGGCGGCGACCAGGTGGGCGGGGACGCTGTCCACGGGCCCTCCCGCTCAGGGGGTGGCGGCGAGGGCCCGGGTGGCGGCCACGAACGCCTCCATGGGCGGCTCGACCAGGCCGGCGCCGACCTGGCCGACCCCGGGGTCCTTGTGGGCGATGCCGGTGTTGACGGTGGGCAGGACCCCGGTGTGGACGACCTCGCGGCAGTCGATGCCGAGCGGCGTGCCGCGGAAGCCGAGCGTCGGCACCAGGTACGAGCCGCTCTCGGCCCAGGTGATGTCGTACATCGACAGGGTGGCCGCGACCGCGTCGGACGGGCTGCCGCCGACGAAGCGGACGATCGCCGGGGCGGCGGCCATGGCCATGCCGCCGATGCCGATGGTCTCGGTGATGGTCGAGTCGCCGATGTCGCGGTTGGCGTCCTCGGGGCCGAACCCGGGCAGGTAGAGCCCGTCGACCACCCCGGCCGGCCCGGTGAACCAGCGGTCGCCGGTCCCGGCGAGGCGCACCCCGAACTCGGTGCCGTTGCGGGCCATGGCGGTGACGATCGAGGACCCGGCGGTCCCGGCGGCCGCGTCGGCGGTGGCCTTGCCGGCGGCCATGGCCAGGTTGAGGAAGAAGTGGTCGTTGCCGGAGACGAACTCGGCCGCGGCGACCACGTCGGCGCTCGGTTCCTCGACGGTCAGCAGGGCCGGCAGCAGCGCCCGCAGCAGCAGCGAG
This sequence comes from Actinomycetota bacterium, assembly GCA_035550755.1. GTDB lineage: Bacteria > Actinomycetota > CALGFH01 > CALGFH01 > CALGFH01 > CALGFH01. The sequence goes on from DASZON010000210.1 coordinate 1,354, forward strand.
GTCCCGGCCCGGTTGCGGTTGTGGCCCTCGTCGCCCATCTGCAGCGCCTGGGCGATCAGGGCCCGGAGGTCGAGCGGCTCGTCCAGCCGGGCCAGGGCGGCGCCCAGGACCCTGGCCAGCACGTCCCGCATCCAGGCCAGGCGCTCCAACACCTCGGCGTCGTAGGCCCCGTAGCGCAGGACCTTGCCGAGGCCCTCGTTGAGGGTGCAGTAGGCGCGGTTGCCCCGGTCGCCGTTCTCCACGACCCACACCGGCATCGAGGCCGACACCACCCCGGCCATGGGCCCGACGGCACCGCGCTCGTGGCACGGGCCGAACGCGAGCTCGCCCCGCTCGGCGAGGCGGACCGCCTCGTCGGGGTCGGCGGCGAGGCGCTCGTGGATGGCCGCCCCGATGATCGCGCCCCGCAGCGGCCCGCACATGTCCGCCCAGTCGATCGGCGGGCCGGCGTGGAGCAGGGTCCGCTCGTCCAGCCCGGGCAGCAGGTCCCCGGCGCGCCCGATCCCGACCACCCGCGGCTCGGCCGCCTGCATGGCCGCCACCGCCAGGTCGTTGGCGGTGGCGGTCTCCTCGGCACGGGCGGCCAGCTGCTCCAGGGCCTGCTCGGCCCCGGCGGCCGGCGGCCGCCACCCGACCCGCTGGACGGTCTCGCCCTGGCGTTCCAGTTCCCCGGCGAACAGCTCGACCCCGGCGTTGACCGCCTGCAACGGCCGCCCGAGCAGGCCGGTCACGTTCGCCCACCACCCTCCCGGTCGGGCCCGGGCGCCGGTCGGGGCGGCCGCAGCCCGGCCCCTTCGCCGTCCGGCCGGTGAGCTGGTCGGGGCGGCCGGAGCCCGGCACCGGGACCGCCGGGACCGGGGCCCGGCCGGAAGGTCATCTGGTCCAGCCCACCGGGAAGGGGCCGCGGCCTCGCCGGGGCCGGGGCCGGGGTGGGCCGTGCGGTCGCCCGGTCGAGCCCGGCGGCGGCCAGGGCCAGCCGGGCGGCCTGCGCGCTGGACCGGGCGACCAGGGCGCCGGCGGCGCGGAGGGCGGCCGCCTGGCCGTCCAGCCCCTGGGGATCGCCGGCGGCCCCGCACAGCGACACCACCACCGACAGCCCGCCGGGCCGGCCGGCCAGGGCCTCCTCGATCAGGGGGGCGAGCTCACCCGCCGGGTCGGGATGGGCCCCGTACCCGAGGACCACGTCCACCAGCACCACCCCGGTCCCGGGGTCGGCCGCCTCCCGCCGGAACCGCTCGTTGCGCAGCCCCGGGTCGATCATCGGATGCGCCCGCCCCTCGGTCAGCGCGTCGTCCCCGAAGTCCACGAAGGTGTGCCCCTCGCTCCGGTTGCTGTCGCCCAGCCGCCACGCCGCCCGCAACGGGATGTTGGACGCAACCCGCCCCACCACCCCGGCCACCACCGCCATCGCCTCATAACAGAGGGTCCCGCCGCAGTAGAGCCCCCGAATCACCCCGGGGGTGACCGCCGGCGGGGGGTCAGCGGGGGGTCGGGGCGGGTGGGTCGGGGCTGGGGCCGGGGCCGGGGCTGGGCTGGAGCCCTCCGGGAGGCCTGTGGACAACGGGTCGCCTCGTTCCCCGGGACCGGCTACCCTCCCGGTAGGGGCCCCACCGACCGAAGGTTGGGGTTGCCGCGTGCCCGAAGCGGCAAGGACCCCAGCAGCAGAAGGTTGGGGTTGCGGCGTTCCCTCAGCCATGTTGGGGCCTTGGGTCGCCCATGCGGCCGCCGCCTCCAGCGACCCCGCGAACCGCACCCCCTCCGGCAGCGGCGGGGGAGCGGCCATGCCGGGGAAGGCGAGCACCGCGGGCTTGCCGGTGGCGGCTGCCGCCTCGGCGACCCGGCGGGCGACCTCGGGGTCGGGGGGCTTCGAGATCACCACGACCCGTTCGGTGGCGGGGTCGGCGGCCAGGAGCTCCAGGGCGCGGAGGGTCATGATGCCGCCGACCTCGGGGGAGAGGTCGCGGCCGCCGACGCCGATGGCGTGGGAGATGCCGGTCCCGGCGGCGTCGAGCAGGCAGGTGACCTCCTGGATGCCGGTGCCGGAGGCGCCG
>DASZON010000211.1:0-13406 GCA_035550755.1 Actinomycetota bacterium
AGGACGCTGAGGATGGCCGCCACCCAGGGCTTGGCCGTGTCGCCGCTGATCGAGGACAGGACCACCGCGCCGGCGAAGGCGCCGACCGCCCCCGGGAAGGTCATCCAGCGCACCGTCCGCCAGTCGACGTTGCCGAAGCGCCAGTGGGAGACGCCGGAGACGGCGGTGGTGCCCAGCTCGGCCAGGTGCACGGTGGCCGAGGCCGCCGCCGGGGCGGTGCCGGCCGCGACCAGCAAGGTTGTCGAGGTCAGCCCGTAGGCCATGCCCAGGGCGCCGTCGATCAACTGGGCCAGCACGCCCACCATCGCGAACAGCAGCAGCTTGCGCATCGACCCTCCGGCAGGTTTCCGACGAAGTTGGTCTTGTCTACCAGGTTGCTGGAGATGGTAAGCATGGCATGAGGTATCGCCATCATGCGTCCGCAGTACTCCGGGTACTCCCTCCGCGAGTCTGCGGGCCTGACCGCGGCCGAGGTGGCCGAGCGGGAGGCCCGCGGGCTCGTCAACGACGTCCCCAGCGCCCCCACCAGGACCATCGGCCAGATCGTCCGGTCGAACCTGGTCACCCGCTTCAACCTGCTGCTGGGGTCGCTGCTGGCCGTCATCCTGGTCGTCGGGCCACTCCAGGACGCTCTGTTCGGGCTGGTGATCGTGGCCAACACGGCGGTCGGGATCATCCAGGAGCTTCGGGCCAAGCGGACCCTTGACCGCCTCGAGGTGGTCAACGCCCCCCGGGCCCGGGTGGTCCGCGACGGGCGCCTGTCCGAGCTGGCCGTCGGCCAGGTCGTGCTCGACGACGTGCTCGAGGCGGCCGCCGGCGACCAGGTGGTGGTCGACGGCGAGGTGCTGGAGGCGGCCGGCCTCGAGGTCGACGAGTCGCTGCTCACCGGCGAGTCCGAGCCGGTGGCCCGCCGGCCCGGGGACCCGCTGCTCTCGGGCAGCTTCGTGGCCGCCGGGAGTGGCCGCTACCGGGCCACCAAGGTCGGCCGGGAGGCCTACGCGGTGCGGCTCACCGAGGAGGCCCGGCGCTTCACCCTTGCCCGCTCCGAGCTGCGGGCCGGGGTCGACCAGATCCTCAAGTACGTGACCTGGGCGCTGGTGCCGACGGCGGCGCTGCTGTTCGTCAGCCAGCTGCGGCTGGAGCACGGCGTCCGGGCCGGGCTGCGCGGGGCCGTGGCCGGGACCGTGGCCATGGTCCCCGAGGGGCTGGTCCTGCTGACCAGCGTCGCCTTTGCCGTCGGGGTGGTCCGCCTCGGCCGGCGCCAGGTGCTGGTCCGCGAGCTGCCGGCGGTGGAGACCCTGGCCAGGGTGGACGTGATCTGCTTCGACAAGACGGGCACCATCACCGCCGGCGACCTGGCCGTCCAGGACCTGCTCGCCGAGGACGGGGCGGCGGGGGAGGCCGCGGCGGCGCTCGGCGCCCTGGCCGCCGCCGACCCCAACCCCAACGCCACCCTGCGGGCCATCGGCCAGGCGTTCCCGGCCCCCGACGGCTGGCGGCCGGAGGCGGCGGTGGCGTTCTCCTCGGCCCGCAAGTGGAGCGGGGCCAGCTTCGCCGGCCACGGCGCCTTCCTCCTCGGCGCCCCCGAGGTCCTCCTCGCCGGATCCCAGGCAACCGGGGAATCCCAGGCGGGCGCCCCGGACCGGGTCGGCCGGGGCGACCTCCTGCGCCGGGCCGAGGAGCTCGCCACCGAGGGCCGCCGGGTCGTGCTCCTGGCCGAGGCGCCGGCCCTGGACGGCGACCGGTCCCCGGCCGGGCTGCGGCCGCGGGCCATGGTGGTGATCGGCGACCGGGTCCGCGACGACGCCGCCGGGACCGTCGCCTGGTTCGCCACCGAAGGGGTCGAGGTCAAGGTCGTCTCCGGCGACCACCCCCGCACCGTGGCCGCGATCGCCGGCCAGGTCGGCATCGCCGGGGCCGGCCAGCCGGTCGACGCCCGCACCCTGCCCGAGGAGCAGGCCGAGCTGGCCGGGCTGGTCGAGCGCCGCTCGGTGTTCGGCCGGGTCGTGCCTCGCCAGAAGCGGGCCATGGTCCAGGCCCTGGCCGGCCGCGGGCACGTGGTCGCCATGACCGGGGACGGCGTCAACGACGTGCTCGCCCTCAAGGACGCCGACCTCGGCATCGCCATGGGCAGCGGCAGCGCCGCCTCGCGGGCCGTGGCCGAGCTGGTCCTGCTCGACGGCCGCTTCGCCACCCTCCCGTCGGTGATGGCCGAGGGCCGCCGGGTGATCGCCAACATCGAGCGGGTGGCCAAGGTGTTCGTGACCAAGACCGTGTACGCCACCGTCCTCGCCCTGGCCGTCGGCCTGGCCGGGCTCGCCTTCCCGTTCCTGCCCAGGCACCTGACCCTGATCTCCAGCCTGACCATCGGCATCCCCGGCTTCTTCCTGGCCCTGGAGCGCTGCACCCAGCGGGCCCGTCCGGGCTTCGTGCGCCGCACCCTCGTCTTCGCCGCCCCGGCCGGCGTCACCGCCGCCGCCGGCACCCTGGTCGCCTACCAGATCGCGGACGTGGCCAACGTCCCCCAGGACGAGGCCCGGACCGCCGCCACCCTGGCCCTGGCCGGGCTCGGCCTGGTCGTCCTGGCCCTGGCCGCCCGCCCCCTCAGCGCCGCCCGCCGCATGCTGGTGGCCGCCATGGCCGGCGGGTTCGTGGTCGTCCTGGCGGTGCCGTTCCTGCGCCGGTTCTTCGCCCTCGACCTGCCGCCGCTCCCGGTCACCGTGGCCGCCCTCGCCGTGGCCGCCGTCCTCGGGGGTATCCTGGCCGTGGTGGCCGCCCGCCTGCGTATCTGACGTCCCCCATCCGTCGGGCACCGGGGTCGGCAGTTCTCAACATCAATCGAGCCGACCGGCGCAATCTCCGCGTCGTAGCCTGGTCGCGGCGCCCGAGCAGAGCTAGGTTCCGCCCATGCAGCGCCGTCTCAGGCCCGTCGCCATCCCCGCACCCGTGCCACCACCACCCGGAGTCGCCGACCGCCGCCGCTCCCGGCGGCTTTGGGGGCTCGGCGTGGAGGCCCAGGTCCAGCTGAGCACGGCCATGCGCCAGCTCCTGGTCGCCCTCGACCAGGCCGACGCCGACGACCCCGAGGCCCACGAGGCGATCGCCGACGCCCGGCTCCTCCTGGCCAGGGCCATCGGCGACATCCAGGCCGTGCTCGGCGAGCTGGCCGATCTCAACGATCAGCTCCGCGCCCGTTAGAATCCCCGCGGACTGTCCCTGATCGGACGGACGTGCTGATGAAGCCTTGGCTCCTGGTGGCCGGAGCGGCCCTGGTCACCGCGGCCATCATCTTCGTCTGGCGGCCCCGGTCCACGACCACCATCGCCGGCCTGCTGGCCGTGCTCGCCGGGGCGGTGGTCTGGAGCGTCTGCTCGGCCCTGGAGCTGAGCGCCGGCGACCTGACCGGGCGCGAGTTCTGGGGCGACCTCAAGTACGTCGGCGTCTGCCTGCTGCCCCCCGCCTACCTCGCCTTCGTGCTCCAGTGCAGCGGCCGCACCCGCTGGCCCCGCTGGGTGGGGCCGGCGCTGGTCCTCGAGCCGCTGGCCATCCTGCTCCTGCTGGCCTTCGACACCACCCACGACCTGGTCCGCTTCTACCCGGCGGAGGCGGCCGGCGCCGCCAGCGGGGTCGCCGAGGCGGGCCCGCTGTTCTGGCCCCACCTGCTCTACAACAACGCCCTCATCTGGACCGGGACGGTCCTGCTGGTGGTGGCGCTCAGCCGGATGTCGGGGCTGCAGCGCAGCCAGAGCTCGCTGCTGGTCGCGGCCATCCTCCTCCCCATCATCCTCAACCTGTTGTTCAACTTTAGGGTCGGGCCGTTCCGGCAGGTCGACCTGACGCCGTTCGCCTTCGTGCTCAGCACGTCCGTGCTGGTCTGGGGCGTCTACCAGTTCAGCCTGCTCGACCTGCGGCCGGTGGCCCGCAGCCAGATCTTCCGCACCATCAGCGACCCGGTGCTGGTGCTCGGCCCCGACGGGCGGGTGCTGGACGCCAACCCGGCCGCCTGGCGGCTGGCCGGCCGGCCGCTGGCCGAGCTCGTCGGCCAGCCGGCGACCGAGCTGCTGCCGACCTGGAACGACGGCCGGGAGGTCGCCCGCGACGGCCGCATCTACGACCTGGCCGTCTCGGCCCTGCCCGAGCGCCAGCGCCAGCCCGGCGGGCACCTGGTCGTGGCCAGGGACGTGACCGAGCGCCGCCAGGTCGAGGAGCGGCTCTGCGCCGCCCTCAACCACGAGCGGGTGGCCACCGAGCGCCTGGCCGTGGCCCTGGAGCGCGAGCGGGCCGCGGCCGAGCACCTGCGCGCCCTCGACGAGCAGAAGAGCGCCTTCCTCCAGGCCGTCTCCCACGACCTCCGCACCCCGCTGGCCTCGGTGCTCGGCATCTCCCTGACCCTCCAGCGCAGCCGCGGCCGCCTGGCGGAGGGCGAGACCGGCGACCTGCTCGGCCGCCTGGCCGTCAACGCCCGCCGCCTCGACCGCATCCTCACCGGCCTGCTCGACCTCGACAAGCTGGACCGGGGCATCGTGGAGCTGCGCCGCGAGCGGGTGGACCTGGCCGGGCTGGTCGCCGGGGTGGTCTCCGAGGCCGGCGAGGAGCTGCTGGAGGCCCACCCGGTCAGCCTGGAGCTGCTCCCGGCCCAGGTCCTGGCCGACGCGGCCAAGGTCGAGCGGATCGTCGAGAACCTGCTGGCCAACGCCGCCCGCCACACCGACCCGGGCACCCCCATCTGGGTCCGGGTCGCCCCCGGCGAACGCGGCGCCCTGCTGTGTGTCGACGACGCCGGCCCCGGGATCCCGGCCGAGCAGCGCGAGTCGATCTTCCGGCCGTTCAACCGCGGTCCCGGCGGCGCCACCTACGCCCCCGGGTCCGGGGTCGGCCTGGCCCTGGTGGCCCAGCTGGCCAGCCTCCACGACGGCCACGCCTGGGTCGAGGACCGCGCCGGCGGCGGCGCGTCGTTCCGGGTCCTGCTCCCCGCCGGATGAGGGGCCTGCGCTCCTACCTGCTCCGGCTGGTCGGGGTCGTCCGGACGGTGGCCGGCAACCCGGGGCTGCTCCGGGCCGAGCTCGCCTACGTCGGCTTCAACGTGGCCGAGTGGGCCACCTGGGTGTCGATCCTGGCCTACGCCTACCAGGTCGGGGGGGCGCCCGCGACCGGGCTGGCCGCGGTCGTCCAGCTGGTCCCGGCGGCCCTGCTCGCCCCCCTGGCCTCGATCGCCGGCGACCGCTACCGGCGCGAGCGGGTCCTGCTCGGCGGCTACGTCGCCCAGGCCGCCTCCATGGCCGCGACCGCCACCGCCCTGCTCGCCGACGCCCCGGTGCCGCTGGTCTACGGCCTGGCGGCGGTGGCCGCGACCTCGATCACCATCACCCGCCCGGCCCAGGGCGCCCTGCTGCCGACCCTCGCCCGGACCCCGGACGAGCTGACCGCGGCCAACGTGGCCTCGAGCTGGACCGAGAGCGTCAGCGTCCTCGCCGGCCCGGCCCTGGCGGCGTGGTTGCTGAAGGTGAGCGGCCCGGGGGCGGTGTTCGCCATCATGGCCGCCGTCCTGGCCTGCTCGGGGCTGCTGGTGACCGGCATCGAGACCGGCCGCGAGCCGGTGGCCGCCGTCCCGGCGGGGCGCCGGGGACGGCTGGCGGCCATGCTGGCCATGGCCTTCGGCGGGTTCCGGGCCCTGGCCCGGGAGCGGCTGCCCCGGCTCTCGGTCGGCCTCCTCAGCGTCCAGTTCCTGATGGTCGGGGTCCTTGACGTGCTCCTGGTCGTGCTCGCCTTCGAGGTCCTCGACCTCGGCAGCTCCGGGGTGGGGCTGCTGAACAGCGCCGTCGGGGCCGGGGCGATCGGCGGCTCGGCCCTGACCGTGCTGCTGGTCGGCCGGCGGCTGGTGGTGCCGATCGTGGCCGGGTTCGCCTGCTGGGGCCTGGCCCTGGGGGCCATCGGGCTGGTCCCGGCCAGGGCGTCGGTGCCGCTGCTGCTGGCCGTGGCCGGCGCCGGCAGCATCCTCACCGAGGTCGCCGGCCGCCTCCTGCTCCAGCGCAGCGCCTCCAACGAGGTCCTGAGCCGCGTCTTCGGGGTGCTGGAGGGGCTGAGCATGGCCGCCATCGGGCTCGGCTCGGTGCTGGTGCCGGCCTCCATCGGCCTGCTCGGGGTCCAGGGCACCCTGCTCGCCGCCGGTGCGCTGATGCTGGCCGGTGCGGCGCTGGTCTGGCGGCGCCTGGCCACGGCCGAGGTGGCCGCCCCGCTCCACGCCGCCGAGCTCGCCCTGCTCCGGGGGATCCCGATGTTCGCCCCCCTGACCGCCGAGGTGGCCGAGCGGGTGGCCGCCGCCATGGCCCCGGTCCAGGCCCCGGCGGGCACGGCCATCATCCGCCAGGGCCAGGACGGCGACCGCTTCTACGTGCTGGCCAGCGGCCAGGTCGACGTCCGCCAGGACGGCCGCTCCATCGCCACCATGGGCCCCGGCGACCACTTCGGTGAGATCGCCCTGCTCCGGGACGTCCCCCGCACCGCCACCGTCCTGGCCACCACCGACGTCGAGCTGTTCGCCCTCGACCGGGTCCCGTTCCTGGAGGCCATCTCCGGCCACCCCCTCAGCACCGCCAGGGCCCACGCCGTGGCCGGTGAGCGCCAGCCGCCCACCCCGCCCGAGGACCCGGACGGGCCCTAGCGCAGGACCTCGTGGCCGGGGTGGGGCTCGGCCGGGATGGTGCCGAGGCGGCCGGCCTGGTAGTCCTCGAAGGCCTGGACGAGCTCGGCGCGGGTGTTCATCACGAAGGGGCCGTAGGCGGCGATCGGCTCCCGGATCGGCTGGCCGCCGAGGACGAGCACGTCGAGCTGCTGGTGGCGGCTCTCCTGGGCACTGTCGGCGGCCACCGTGATGACGTCGCCGGGGCCGTACACGGCCAGCTGGCCCATCCGCACCGGGTGGCGCCTGGTCCCGACCGACCCGGCGCCGGCGAGCACGTACACCAGGGCGTTGAAGTCGGGCCGCCACGGCAGCCGCAGCTCGGCCCCGGGGGCGAGGGTGGCGTGCAGCAGCGAGATCGGGGTGTAGGTGATCCCCGGGCCCTGGTGGCCGGCGACCTCGCCGGCGATCACCCGCAGCAGGGCACCCCCGTCGGGCGAGCTCAACAGGGTCACCGCCCGGCCGCGGATGTCCTGGTAGCGGGGCGGGGTCATCTTGAGCCGGGCCGGCAGGTTGACCCACAGCTGGAAGCCGTGGAACAGCCCGCCCTTCACCACCACCTCCTCGGGCGGCGCCTCGATGTGGAGGATCCCGCCGCCGGCGGTCATCCACTGGGTGTCGCCGTCGGTGATGAGCCCGCCGCCGCCGTTGGAGTCCTGGTGCCGGAAGACGCCGTCGATCATGTAGGTGACGGTCTCGAACCCCCGGTGGGGGTGCCAGGGCGTCCCCTTGGGCTCGCCCGGGGCGTAGTCGACCTCGCCCATCTGGTCCATGTGCACGAACGGGTCCAGGGCGGCCAGCTCGATCCCGGCGAAGGCCCGGCGCACCGGGAAGCCCTCGCCCTCGTACCCGGAGGGGGCGGTGGTGACCGAGACCACCGGACGGTCGACGGCGGTCGGGTCGGGGTCGGGCACCCTCGGTAGCGCGACGGTGTCGGCGCTGATGGCTGGCATGACCACTCCTTGTGGAGGAACAGAGACTCGTCCCCTTCTTCAAGGATACTTGCAAGCACAACATTCCGGCTCGCTCGCCGAGGTCAGGCGCTGCCGGGACCCTGGACGAGGACCTGCATGGCGTCGTCGGCCGCCTCCTCCAGGGTTCTTGCGGCACCGGCCCTCCATGCGCCGTCGTAGGCGGCGTCGCCGAGCCGGCGACGGACCGCGGCCAGGGCGGTGACAATCCGGGCCGCCTCGACGCCGTAGGACCTGCTCGGCGCCGCCTCCTGCAGGGTGGCGGCAAGCGCGGCGGCCGCCTCGTCCCGGCCGGTCCGGGCCAGCAGGACGACGAGGTTCCGCAGGGTGGTGACGAGGAGGGCGCGGTTGGCGCTGGTGCGCCAATGGTCGATGGCGTCGCGGAACAGGGCCAGCGCCTCCTCCGGGGGGCCGTGACGGCCGCGAAGGGCCACCTTGGCGGTGAGGGCGGTGCCGGCGACGAACCGGTTGCCGACCTCGCGGGCCCGCCGGCGCGCCTCGTCCAGGGAGGCCGACGCCCGCGCCGGATCGGCGTCGGCGAACGCCTCGCCCTCGGCGAAGCGGGCCATGGCCATAGCGGTGGGGTTGGCGGAGGCGAGGGCGGCCGCGACCGCCTCTTCGGCGGCGGGGCAGGCCGCCTGGTCGTCGCCGGCATAGGCCCGGGTGAGGGCCAGGTTGGCGGTGGCGACAGCCAGGCCGGCCGGGTCGCCCGGGGCGGCGAGCGCGGCCACGCCGCGGTAGGCCTCCAGCGATGTCGCGAGGTCGCCGGCCAGCATGGCCACGTCCCCAAGCGCCTCCAGCGGGGCGGCGGCCGCCGGTGCCATCGGGCCGCCGGCGGCCTCGACGCCACGCCGGGCCAGGTCGCGGGCCTCCAGGAGCCGGCCGTCGGCCCAGGCGTCGGCGGCGGCGGCCGCGAAGGCGACGGGCAGGCGGGGGTGGGCCGGCACCGTCGCGGCCACCCAGGTCCCCCAGGCGAGCAGATCGCTACGCAGGCGCCAGTAGGCATAGCGGGTGAGGGCTGCCGCGAGCCGCACCGCTAGGTCGACCTCGTCGGCGTCCCGCGCCCAAGTCCAGGCGGCCCGCAGGTCGTCCAGCCAGAACTCGATCCGGTGCGCCCACGCCGCCTCCTCGGGTCCGTACAACCCGGCCTCGGCCCGCTCGGCGAGGTCGACCATGAGGGTGATGTGCCGGCGGCGGAGCCGCTCGGCCTCGACGTCCGGGAGCCGGGTGACGGCATACGCGCGAAGGGTCTCGAGCATCCGGTAGCGGCCGATGCCGCTGGGACCCGGCCGCGTGAGCATCGACTGCTCGGCAAGTCGGGCGACCAGGTCGGCGACCCGGCCGGCGGGAACGTCGTCGTCGGCCGCGACCGTCTCCGCTGCCGCGATGTCGAACGCGGCCGCGAATACCGACAGGCGCAGGAAGAGCCGCTGCTCGTCGGCTCCGAGCAGTTCGAAGGACCAGTCGACGACGGCCTCGAGTGCCTGGTGGCGGGAGTCGCCGTCGCGGCGGCCGCTCCGGAGCAGCTCGAAGCGGGTGTCGAGGCGGTCGGCGAGGTCGTCGACGGTCATGGTGCCGATCCGGGCGGCGGCCAGCTCGATGGCCAGCGGGAGGCCGTCGAGGGCGCGGCAGATGTCGGCGACCCGTCCCGGCGGCAGTGGGCTGGTCGCGACCGCGGGGTCGGCCGCCTGTGCCCGGTCGAGGAATAGCCGGACCGCGGGGCCTTCGGGGGCGTCGGCAGGGGGGAGAGCCAGCGGCGGGACGTCCAGGACCTGCTCGCCTCCGATGGCGAGTCGCTCGCGGCTGGTGGCGAGCAACGAGAGGCCGGAAGCGGTGGCCAGCAGCTCACCGGCGAGCTGGGCTACGGCGGCCAGGAGGTGCTCGCAGTTGTCGAGGACAAGGAGTCCACGGGCACGCCGGGACCATTGCCGAAGCGCGTCCGACAGCGGCGTGCCAGGAAGGATGTCGATGCCGACGGCGCCGGCGACCACATCGGCGACGGCGGTGGGGTCGCGGAGCGGGGCCAGGTCGACCCACCAGACGGGATCCTGGCGGTCGCCGACCTCCTGGGCCAGGCGGGTCTTGCCCACCCCGCCCGGGCCGACCAGCGTCACCAGCGGGGCGGCGGCGATCGCCTTGCGGACCAGGGCGAGCTCGCGTTCCCGGCCGACGAACGAGGTCGGACGGGCGTCAGGCACGCGACGGTCGGGGCCGGACGGGAGGGGCGCGAGCGTCCCCCGCAGCACCTGCTCCTCGACTCGTCGCAGCTTGGGCGAGGGGTCGAGGCCGAGCTCGTCGCGGAGCCGGTCGCGGTAGCTGGCGAAGGCGGCCAGCGCGTCACCGGCCCGGCCGGCCCTGGCCAGCGCGGTCACCAGCAGCTCCACGGCCCGCTCGCGCCACGGTTCCCTGGCGGCGATGGCCTCCAGGACAGCGGTCGCCTCGGCCGCCCGGTCCAGCCGGAGCAGCAGAACCGCCCGGTCCTCCTCGGCGGCCAGCCGGAGCTCGGAGAGGCGCAGCGCCTCACCGCGGGCGAAGGTCGACGCGAACTCGGCATAGGCCGGGCCCCGCCATAGGGCGAGCGCCCGTTCTAGCAGCGCGAGCGCGGCCGGGGGCGCCTCGGTGGCCCGGGCCTGGCCGATCAGGGCGGCGAACCGATCGGCATCGACGGCGTCGGAAGGCACTTGGAGGACGTAGCCCGGCGCTCGGGTGGCGATCACCGACGCGACCGGGCCGAGGGCCTGGCGCAGCCGGGTGACGTACGTCTGCAGCGCGTTGCGGGCCTCCCGGGGCGGAGCCTCTCCGAAGACCTCGTCGACCAGCCGGTCCATCGGGACGACGTGACCGCGCCGCAGCAGGAGCGCCGCCAGCAACGCCCGCTGGCGCGCTCCCGGCACCGGCCGGGGCCGGCCGGCGACCCGGACCTCGAGCGGCCCCAGGATGCCGAGCTCGATCTCGGTCGGCTGCCCGATCACCGGGGCATCTTCGCACTCCTGTACGCGAGCTGTACGCGGGCTGTCGGCAACCGGGGGCAGGCTTGCCGGGTGAGAGGGCCGACGAAGGGCCCGTTGCGGAAGGGATGGACCATGACGACTTCGACTGACGTGGACGCGCGCGAGGTGCTGGCCGGGAGGCTGGTCGACGGGCTGACCGGGGCGATGGAGACCTTCGGGGTGTACCTAGGGGTCGAGCTTGGCCTCTACCGGGCCCTGAACGACCTCGGGGAGGCGACCGAAGCCGAGGTCGCCGACCACGCCGGCGTCAATCCCCGCTACGCCCGGGAGTGGCTGGAGCAGCAGGCGGTCGCCGGCTACCTGGCCTGCGACGACCCGTCCCTGCCGGCGGCCCAGCGCCGCTACCGGCTCCCCGACGGCCACGCCGAGGTTCTGGTCGACGCCGACAGCCCCTGGTACGTCGCGCCGCTGGCGCTGACCCTTGCCGGTGCCGCCAGAGTGCTGCCCCAGCTGGTCCAGGCCTACCGCGGCGGCGGCGGCGTCCCCTACGCCGACTACGGCCGCGAGATGCGCGAGGGCATCGCGGCCGCCAACCGGCCCATGTTCCTCCACGAGCTGGCCAGCAGCTGGCTGCCAGCGATGCCCGACCTGGACCGGCGGCTCGGCTCGGCACCCGCGCAGGTGCTGGACCTGGGCTGCGGCCTGGGGGCGTCCTCGGTCGCCCTGGCCCGCGCCTACCCCCGAGCCACGATCCTCGGGGTTGACCTGGACATCGCCTCGGTCGCCCAGGCCCAGGCGGCGGCGGCCGAGGCCGGGGTCGCCGACCGGGTCACCTTCGTGGTCGGCGACGCCACCCGGCTCGCCTCCGAGGCCACCTTCGACCTGGTCACCATCTTCGAGGCCCTGCACGACATGAGCGACCCGGTGGGGGCGCTGCGGGCGGCCCGAGAGCGGCTGGCCGAGGAGGGCAGCGTCCTGGTCGCCGACGAGCGGGTGGCCGACACCTTCACCGCCCCCGGGGACGCCACCGAGCGGCTCATGTACGGCTGGAGCATCCTGCACTGCCTGCCGGCCAGCCTGGCCGAAGACCCGGTCCAGGCCAACGGCACCGTCCTGCGCGCCCCGACCCTGGCCCGCTGGGCCACCGAAGCCGGCTTCACCGACATCGAGGTCCTGGCCATCCACAACCCGTTCTGGCGCTTCTACCGCCTACGCGGCTAGGGACCGGAGATGGCCCGTGGCGGGAGGATGCACCATGAGACCAGGAATGGATGGCGCCGGCGGCGCAGAGCAGTTCGAGACCGTGATCATCGGGGGCGGGCAGGCGGGCCTGTCGGTGGGATACCACCTGGCCAGGCAAGGTCGGCGGTTCGTGATCCTGGACGCCAACCAGCGTATCGGCGACCCCTGGCGCACGCGATGGGACTCGCTGCGCCTGTTCACCCCGGCGCGCTACAACGGGCTGCCGGGCTGGTCCTTCCCCGCGCCTGCCTGGTCGTTCCCCGGCAAGGACGAGGTGGCTGACTACCTGGAGGCCTATGCGGCCAGGTTCGATCTCCCAGTTCGAACCGGCGTGCGCGTGGACAGGCTCTTCAGGGAGGGGGACCGGTATGTCGTGGCGGCCGGGAGGAATCGACTTGAAGCCGACCACGTCGTGGTGGCGGCGGGCGCCTACCAGCGCCCTAGGGTCCCCGCATACGCCGCCGAGCTCGACCCGAGCATCCTCCAGTTGCACTCCAGCCAGTATCGGAATCCATCCCGGCTGCAGGAGGGCGGCGTCCTGGTCGTCGGGGCCGCCAACTCGGGGGCTGAGATCGCCTTGGAGGTGTCCAGGGAGCACCGGACGTGGCTGTCGGGCAGGCATCCCGGCCAAGAACCCTACCGCCCCGGAAGCAGCAGGTGGGATCGGCTTCTCATCCCGGTGGTCTGGTTCATGGCCACCCACGTGCTGACGGTGAAGACGCCGATGGGCCGGGCGGTTCGGCAGAAGTTCCAGATCGGCGGCGGTCGCCATTCCCGAGGCCTCCCGCTCGCCCGCATCCGGCCGAAGGACCTCACCGCTGCCGGGATCGAGCGCGTGCCAAGGACGACGGGGACACGGGGCGGCCGGCCGGTGCTGGAGGATGGACGGGACCTCGAGGTCGCCAACGTGATCTGGTGCACCGGGTCCGAGCCGGACTTCGGCTGGATCGACCTTCGGGTCCTAGGCGAGGCAGGAGGCCCGGTACACGATCGCGGCATCGTGGGATCCGAGCCGGGCCTGTACTTTGTGGGACTGGCCTTCCAGTATGCGCTGACCTCGTCGCTGGTCGGTGGGGTCGGAAGGGACGCCAAGCACATCGGCGAGCACATCGCGGCACGCGAACCCAACGGCCGACCTGGGGACGACATGCTGGCGGGAGCGCGACGCTCCAAGGTGCCCGATCCCACCCGGACCGGAGAAGAGACTAGGTCGTGACCACCGGGTATCGCGGGCGACGGCCAGCGCCCGATGAGCGCATCATGGTCGGCCACGGCCGCTCCGAGCATGAGTACGCAGGCGGTCGGGCGATCCCAGTACCCAACGAAAGGAGCAGATGGTGCGCACGCCATGACGGCCTAGAGGGCGACGACACGGCAGCCGGTGGCAGCCGACCATCATTCCTGGTCAGCGGCTCGTGAATTGACAATTCGCCGCCGGCGGTCATCCACTGGGTGTCGCCGTCGGTGATCAGCCCGCCGCCGCCGTTGGAGTCCTGATGGCGGAAGACGCCGTCGATCATGTAGGTGACGGTCTCGAAGCCGCGGTGGGGGTGCCAGGGGGTG
>DASZON010000212.1:0-8708 GCA_035550755.1 Actinomycetota bacterium
TGAACCGTTGACCGGCCGATGAGAAGGGGACCGACCACTGGCCGGAGAAGGACCCCAGACCATGCCCGTGCGGATGCGAATCGGCCACAAGCTGACCCTCGCCCTCGCCGCGTTGCTGCTGACGACGGTGGCGGTGGCGGCCGTCGGCGTCACCAGCCTCGGCAACGTCAACCGCCGGGCGCAGGCGCTCTACAACGACAACGTCCGGACCACCGAGGCCACCTCGGCGCTGTGGAGCGGGTTCTACGAGGCCGAGGAGACCGCCTTCCGGCTGCTCATCCTCCCTGACGGCGAGCAGCGGTCCGAGCTCGAGGAGGAGCTCAACGACGAGACGGGGCCCGGCATCGAGCGCGGGCTGGTGGAGCTGCGCCACGTCCACGCCGGCGACCCGCCCGAGGAGCTGGCCAGGGTCGAGGAGCTCGCCGGGTCCTGGGCCCGGTTCGAGCGCCTGTCGCAGTCGGGTGCGCTGGACCTCGACTCGGCGGCGCCCAGGCGGGTGACGGCGGCCCGGGTGGCGGCCATCCTCGAGCCGGCCACCGAGCTGGCCGCCGAGCTGGCGGCCATCGAGGCCGAGGAGGCGCGGGAGTCGCAGACCCGTGCCCAGGCGACCTACGACGGAGCCGGCCTGCGCATCGAGCTCCTCAGCGCCGCCGCGGTGCTGGTCTGCCTGCTCATCGCCCTGGCCCTGATCCGCAACCTGGTACCGCGACTGCGCTCCTACTCGAGCTTTGCCGGCCGGGTGGCCGAGGGCCAGCTGGGCGAGCGGCTCGGCCCGCGCGGCGGCGACGAGGTGGCCGACCTCGGACGCGCCCTCGACCTGATGGTCGGGCGGCGTGAGCGGCAGCGGACCTATGAGGAGGCCCAGGCCGAGTTCGCGGACGCCATGCAGCTCAGTGAGGCCGAGACCGAGGCCCACGAGCTGCTCAAGCGCCACCTGGAGCGGACGCTCGAGGGCAGCCGGGTGACGGTGCTGAACCGCAACAACAGCGCCGACCGGCTGGAGCCGGCGACGGCGGTGGACCCGGGATGCCCGCTGCACACGTCCCTCGAAGGAGCCAAGCCCCGTGCCTGCCTTGCCGTCCGCTTCGGGCGGGTCCACCGCGGCGGCCTCGAGGACGAGCCGTTGCTGCGCTGCCAGGTCTGCGGCGACCTGCCCGACGCCACCACCTGCGAGCCGTTGCTCGTCGGCGGCCAGGTGATCGGGTCGGTGCTGGTCGACCACCCGGCGGCAACCGAGATCGGCCCCCGGGTCCGGGACTCGGTGATGCAGGCCGCCCCCGTCCTGGCCAACCTGCGCAACCTGGCCATCGCCGAGATCAGGGCCGCCACCGACGTGCTCACCGGGCTGCCGAACAACCGCTCGGTGCAGGACACCCTGCGGCGCATGGTGGCCCAGGCGTCACGGACGGTGCTGCCGCTGTCGGCCGCCCTGCTCGACCTGGACCACTTCAAGCATGTCAACGACGCCCACGGCCACAGCCGCGGCGACGAGGTCCTGGCGGCGGTGGCCACGACCCTGCGGTCCTCGCTGCGCGAGAGCGACTTCGTCGGCCGCTACGGCGGCGAGGAGTTCCTCATCCTGCTGCCCGACACCGGCAAGCAGCAGGCGCGGATCGTGGCCGAGAAGGTGCGGGCCGCCGTCGAGGCCATCGTCCTCTCCAACCTGGACCTGCGGGTGACGGCAAGCCTGGGCGTGGCCAGCCTGCCCGACGACTGCGGGGACGCCGACTCCCTCGTCCGTGCCGCCGACCGGGCCCTCTACGCCGCCAAGGGCCGAGGCCGGAACCGGGTCGAGCTGTTCGAGTCCCGCCGGGACCGGGCCGCGGCCGCCGAGCAGGCCGCGGAACCAGCCGCGGAGCCAGCTCCGGAGCCGGCCCGGCCCTAGGCGGCCGGCAGGCCGAACCAGGGGCCGGTGGCCAGGTCCTCGGTGAAGATCTTGCGGTCCTCGTCGTCGGCGACGGTGGCGCCCGCGGCGGTGGCGCGGGAGTGCCAGCCGGCGGCCTGCCCCAGGTCGCCGGCGCAGGCCAGGGCCCGGGCCATGGCCTCGGCGGCATAGGCGTGGTCGAAGTCGGCCACCCCGGGCTCGGTGCCGGCCAGCTCCAGGCATCGGCGGGCGTGGTGCAGGGCCGGCTCCGGCCGGCCGAGGACGGCGTAGACGTGGGAGGCCAGCCACTCCCCGCGGGTGGCGGGCGGCCCGCCGGCCTCGCGCCAGTGGTACTGGGAGGCGTGGGCGGCGTCGACCATGCGGGCGTCCTCCTCCGCGGTCCGGCCCGAGGAGGCCAGCAGCCGCCAGACGAGGTTGTTGAGGGAGCGGGCGAAGGCCTGGTGGTGGACGGCCATGGCCGTGCCGGCGTAGCTGTCCAGCACCCCCGGCCAGCCGCCGTCGTAGCTGGCCCGGGCCTCGGGGCCGAGGTCGCCGAGGCGCTCCCAGCCGCGGTGCTCCAGCTCGACCCGGGTGTGGTCGGGCTCGACGGCCACGAAGCGGACCTCGACCTCGGTGGCGGCGGCGCGCTCGGGGTTGGGCTTCCAGGACAGCACCAGGCGCTGCGGCGGCTCCCAGGCGACCACCCGGCCCCAGTCGGCCTCGCCGCCGTCGTGCCAGCGCTCGTACAGGCGCCCGCCGAGCTGGCCCTCCAGGACCACCGCCTCCACCCGGTCGGGCTCGACCGAGTGGCCGGCGACCGGCCACCAGGCGGCGATCTCGGCCGTGAACACCCGGAACGCCTCCTCGATCCCCCGCCGCACCTCGATCGCGACCTGCACCGGCTCGATCGTCCCGGTCATCGCTCCCCCGTCTCCTCGGTCGGCCCGGTCCCGCCCTCGGCGGCCCGGCGGTAGTCGGCCAGCGCCCGGCCCCACATGCGCTCCAGGTAGGCCCGGAGGGCCTCCAGGCCGGCCGGGTCGACGGCGTACAGCCGCCGCCGGCCGGCCGGCCGGTCGGCCACCAGCCCGGCCGCCTTCAGCACGGCCAGGTGCTGGGAGACGGCCGGGCGGCTCACCGGCAGGGCCGAGGCCAGCTCCACGACCGGCCGGGGGCCGTCGCGCAGCAGCTCGAGGATGGCCCGCCGGGTCGGGTCGCCGAGGGCGTCCAGGGCCAGGGCAGATTGGTAAGTATCCACTTACCGTAAGTTACTGCTTACCTGTTGACGCCGTCAAGCGCCCCGCCGCCGACCTGCCATACTTGCGCGCGTCATGGAAGCGAGCACCGACCGTCGGCTGGTCGCGAGCCGCTATGTCCTCGGGGGGCCGCTGGGCCGGGGCGGGATGGGCACGGTGTGGCGAGCCGAGGACGTCCTGCTCGGCAGGGCGGTCGCCGTCAAGGAGGTCGAGCTGCCGGCCGGAACCGGGGCCGGGGCGGGGGCGCTGCGGGAGCGGGCGCTCCGCGAGGCCCGGGCGGCGGCCCGGCTCAACCACCCGGGGGTGGTCACCCTCCACGACGTCGTCGAGGCCCACGGCCGGCTGTTCCTGGTCATGGAGCTGGTGCGGGCACCGACCCTGCGGGAGCTGGTCGAGGGGTCGGGGCCGCTCCCGCCGGCGGCGGCCGCCCGGGCCGGGCTGGAGCTGGTGGATGCACTGGAGGCCGCCCATGCCGCCGGCATCGTCCACCACGACGTCAAGCCGGCCAACGTGATGGTCGCCCCCGACGGGCGGGTCAAGCTGGCCGACTTCGGCATCGCCTCCCTCCAGGAGGACACCCAGCGCACCCGGACCGTCCCTGCCGGTCCGACGGTGCCACAGCCTCCGGGGGCGTCCGGGACCGGAGGCGGGGCGGTCGGCCGGGAGCCGACGGCGGTGTTCGGGCGCGAGCCCACGGCGGTGTTCGGGTCCCTGCCGTACGTGGCTCCGGAGCAGGCCGCCGGCGGGCCGGCCGGGCCCGCGGCCGACCTGTGGGCGCTGGGCGCGACCCTGTGGTTCGCGGTCGAGGGCGTCGCCCCGTTCGAGCGGGGTCACCCGGCCGCGACCCTCGCCGCCATCCTCTCCGACCCGCCCGGCCACCCGCCGCACGCCGGCCCGCTCGCCCCGGTCCTGCTCGCCCTGCTGCACAAGGACCCGAGCCACCGCCCACCCACCCGAGCCGTCCGCCCCATGCTCGCCGGGGTGGCCGCCGCCCTCCCAGTTCCGACCAGGCCCGCTCCGACCCCGCCGCTCGGCTCCGTCCCGACGGTGCCGTCGGGCTCCGTCCCGACCGTTCCCTGGGGCGGTGCCCGGGGCAGCCGGGAACCCGAAGCCTGGTTGCCTGGGCCCCCGATACGGGAGGGTAGCCCAGCGGGGCCTGAGGGGCGCGGGGCTGTCCACAGCCCCCGGTGGAGCGCGCCGCCGCGGCGTCGGCGGCGGGGGCGGTGGTTGCCGGGCGTGGCCGTCCTGCTCCTGCTCCTGCTCCTGCTCCTGCTACTGGTCGTGGCCAATGGCCTCGGCGACCGGCGCAGCCAGGACCCCGGGCCACCCGGCCTCGGCGATCGGGTCCGCGACGGGCAGTTCGAGTTCGTGGTCCGCTCGGTGGACTGCGGGACCAGGTCGGTCGGGGTGGGCTTCGGGCACCGGACCGCCCTCGGCCAGTTCTGCCTGGTGAGGGTGCGGGTCGAGCACACCGGGAACGAGGGGCGGACGTTCGGGGGCGGCCAGCAGTACCTGTTCGACCGGGCGGGAACCGGCACGACCCCGACCTGGCGGCGACCGCGGGCAACGGCGGCGGGCGGCTCTGGGCCACCCATCTGAACCCGGGGCAGCGGCTGGCCGGGACGCTGGTCTACGACGTCCCGAGGTCGGTGGTCCCGGCACGGGTCGAGCTCCACGACGCGCCCTTCAGCGGCGGGGCCAGCGTGGCCCTCACCTGAGACCTCGCGGTACCCGCGGGCCGGGCGCCCCTACCCGTGGTCGCGGCCGGCCTCCAGCACCAGCACGGCCAGGCCGATGGCGACCAGGTCCTCGATGGCGCCGAGCAGCGGGCCGGGCAGGGTGGTGCGCTCGGCGGCGAGGATCCGGGCCCGGCTGCCGGCCCAGGCGCCGGCCCCGGCCCCGGCGGCGCCGAGCACGGCACCGAGGAGGCGGGGCCGGCCGGCGTCGTAGTGCACGGCCGCCCCGACCGTGGCCCCGGTGGCCAGCCGCTGCAGGAACGGGCCGGTGGTGGTCCGGGGTGGGGTCGCCGGCAGCTTGTCGGCGACCACCTCGCCGGCGAACGCCACCGCCGTGCCGAGGACCCCTTCGTTGGAGCCGAACCGGCGGGCCAGGCGCCCCGCGCCCGGGTCGAAGCCGCCCCGGTGGGTCTCGATGGCCAGCAGGGCCATCGGCACCTGGGAGCGGAGCCCGGCGACGAAGCCGAGCAGCGTCGCCCGGGCGGGCGGGGGCAGCGGGGGCAGGAGGGAGGGGACCCGGTCCACGGCGGCTCCTTTCGGGGTCGGTCCGGCGGATCCCTATCCTCTGTGCATGGGCGCCGTCGAGCCACCCGAAACCGAGCCGGTTGCCCGGCTCCTGCGCCGCCGGCCGCCGGCGGCCGCGCTGGCCTGGGCGGCGGCGCCGTTCGGGCCCGGGAGCCAGGTGGTGGCGGTGGCCCCGCTGGCGTCGGCCTGGATGGCCAACCACGCCGTCGACGTCGCCGACGCCGCCGGCCGCGTCCACCGGCTGGTCCTGCGCCGCTGGGCTCGGCCCGGTTGGGACGAGGAGGACCCCGACTTCAACGCCGCCCGCGAGGCGGCCGTCCTCGAGCTGCTCGCTCCCACCCCGGTCCCGGCCCCGGCCCTGGTCGCCGCCGACCCCGAGGCCCAGGTCTGCGACGTTCCCGCCCTGCTCGAGACCCGCCTGCCCGGCGGCCCGCCCGACCTGGCCGTCGACCTCGACCGCGTGCTCGACGGCCTGGCCGCCGCCCTCCCGCCCATCCACGCCGTCGCCGTCCCGGCCGGCCCGGCCGGTCCCGGGGCCCGGCCGGTGCCTCCCTTCCACCGCTTCCACGAGCCCGACCGGCTGGTCCCGCCGGTCTGGTCGGCCCGGCCGGAGCTGTGGGCCCGCGCCTTCGAGGTGGCCGCCGACCCCGCGCCGCCCCAGCGGCCCTGCTTCATCCACCGCGACTACCACCCGGCCAACACCCTGTGGGAAGCCGGCCGCCTCACCGGGGTGGTCGACTGGGTCGGCGGGTCATGGGGGCCGCCCTCGGTCGACCTCGGCCACATGCGGGTCAACCTGACCGTCGACCTCGGGCTGGAGGCGGCCGACCGGTTCCTGGACGCCCACGCGGCCACCGGCGGGGTCGACCACCACCCCTGGTGGGACGTTGCCGCGGCGGTCGACGTCGTCGCCGAGGTGGGGCCGGAGTGGCGCCGGATGGAGGACCTGGTGGCGGCGGCCCTCGCCCGGCTCGGGCGCCCGAGCCCGGGCCCGGGGTGACCCGCCCGTCCCGTCGGCCCGGCGGCGTGGACCCGACCACCCTGCCGCCCGGTCTCCTCGCGCCCCCGATCACGGCGGCCCTCGGCGGCGACGGCCCGGCCCTCGCCGTCCACGAGCTGACCCACAACGCCGGCAACCAGGCCACCGGCGGGATCTGGCGGGTGGAGGGGCCGGCCGGGCGGGCCGTGCTCAAGCTGGCCACGGCCGCCGGCGGCGGCGGCCGCGCCTGGGCGACCAGTGCCCACCCCCACCACTGGAACTCCTGGCGCCGCGAGGTCCTCGCCTACCGGACCGGCTTCGCCCACACCGTCTTCGCCGGCGCCGGGCTCGGGGCCCCGCGGCTGCTCGCCGTCGTGGAGCCCCGGCCCGGGGTGGTCGCCCTGTGGCTGGAGGACGTGGCCGGGCTTCCGGGCGCCCGCTGGGGGGTCGACCGGCTGGCCGACTTCGCCCGCCGCCTCGGCGCCGCCCAGGCGGCCTGGGTGGGCCGGCCGCTCCCCCATCCCTGGCTCTCGCGGCGCTGGCTGCGCCAGTACGTGGCCAGCAAGCCGGTCACCGAGCCGGTGCCCTGGGACCACCCGCGGGCGGCGTCGGTGTGGCCGGCCGACGTCCGGGCCGGGCTGCGGGCGCTGTGGGAGCGGCGGGGCGAGCTGCTCGACCTGGCCGAGGCCCTCCCCCGGACCACCTGCCACCTGGACGTGTGGCCGATGAACCTGATCGCCCGCCAGGGACCGGACGCCGAGCTCGTCCTGCTCGACTGGGCCTTCGCCGGGGCCGGGGCGGTCGGCGAGGACATCGGCAACCTGATCCCCGACAGCGTGGCCGACGGGCTGATCGACCCTGGGCTGCTGCCCGAGATCGACGCCGCGGTCACCGGCGGCTACCTGGCCGGGCTGCGGGCTGGCGGCTGGCGCGGCCGCGGCGACGAGGTCCGCCGGGCCATCGCCGTGACCGGGGCGGCCAAGTACTGCTGGCTGGCCCCGCGCATGCTCCAGCGGCTGGAGGGCGGCGCCGGGGCCGGGTTCTACGACCGCCGAGGCGCCGAGCAGGCCCTGGCCGGCCGTCTCGGCATGCTGGCCCTGGTCGCCGGCTGGGGCCGCCAGGCCCTTGGCGACCCGGCCTGAGGCGGCCCGGCGACGGCCGCCCCGTGACCCCGCCTAGGCCTCGCCTAGGCCGGGGCCTCGGCCTCCTCCTCGTGGGCGGTCAGCGGCTTGGCCACGTCCTCCAGCGACTTGCCCGCCGCCTCGACGCCGATGAACCACTCGGCGATCCCGGCCCCGATCATCAGCACCGCCCCGAGCAGGTAGCCGTAGAAGACGTTGACCTCCTTCTCGGTCTCGACCAGCTTGCCGAACAGGGCCGGGCCGGTGACCCCGCCGATCCCGGTGCCGACGGCGTAGAAGAAGGCCAGGGCCATGGCCCGGGTCTCCATGGGGAAGATCTCGCTGCCGGTCAGGTAGGCGGCGCTGGCTCCGGCCGAGGCGAAGAAGAACACCACCACCCAGCAGGCGGTCAGGGTGGCCGCCGACAGGGCGCCGGCGTTGAACAGCAGCCCGGTCCCGATCAGCAGCACCCCCGAGAGCACGTAGCAGAGGGTGATCATGGGCCGCCGGCCGACGCTGTCGAACAACCGGCCCAGCAGCAACGGACCGAGCAGGTTCCCGAACGCGAACGGGATGATGTAGGCGGGCACGACGTCGTCGGCGACACCGAAGAAGGTGCTGAGCACCAGCGCCTGGGTGAAGAACACGGCGTTGTAGAGGAACGCCTGGCCGACGAACAGGGCCAGGCCGAGGATGGTCCGCTTGGGGTAGCGCTTGAAGGCGGTGTGGGCGATGGCCCCGAAGCCGATGCTCCGGCGCTGGCGGATCTTGAGCGAGTCGGTGACGTCCTCGAGCTGCTGGCCGGTCTCCTCCTCCACCTCCCGCTCGATGTCGTCGACCAGCTCCTCGGCCTCGTCGTTGTGGCCGTGGATGAACAGCCAGCGGGGGCTCTCGGGGACGTGACGCCGGACCAGGAGGATGCCGAGGCCGAGCACGGCCCCGAGACCGAAGGCGAGCCGCCAGCCCACGTTGACCGGGAACAGGTTCTTGTCCAGCAGCAGCAGCGACAGCGAGGCCCCGAACATGGTCCCGAGCCAGAACGACCCGTTGATCATCAGGTCGACCCGGCCCCGGAGCCGGGCCGGGATGAGCTCGTCGATGGCCGAGTTGATGGCCGCGTACTCGCCGCCGATGCCGGCCCCGGTGAGGAACCGGCAGGCGTAGAACCACAGCGGGTTCATCGAGAACGCGGTCAGCACCGTGGCCACCAGGTACAGGACCAGGGTGATG
>DASZON010000213.1:0-6208 GCA_035550755.1 Actinomycetota bacterium
TCCTCTACACCGAGGCCGGCGGCCGGGCCCTGCTGCGCGCCTTCGCCCTCACCCTGGACGAGCAGCGGCCCAGGATCGCCGACGCCAACGCCGCCCCCAACCCGTTCGAGCCGCGGCCCCACGACAGCGACCGGGACACCACCACCTTCGCCATGACCTCCTCGGAGCGGGGCCGGCTCCGGGTGGTGATCTACCGCTACGCCACCACCGACGTGGTCCGGGTCCTGGTCAGCGGCGGGCTGGCGGCCGGGCGGCAGCGGGTCCCCTGGACCGGGAAGACGTCGTCGGGCGCCTGGCTCCAGGGAAGGTTCTCCTACGTGCTCGAGGCCACCGACCTCGCCGGCAACACCTCCAGGTCCCAGCGCCACTACATACGGGTGCTGTGACCAGCACCGCGAGTTCCGCGCCGGGCCGAAGACAATTCCAGATAATCGCTTGACCGGCTTTCCGGGACCTGCCAGGGTGGCTCTGCACCTGGCGGAAGGTCCGTCGAGTGCTGGCCGGGTCTCCTGCAGACCAGCTTCGGCCGAGGAGGTGTCCATTGTGATCGACCGGCAGCTCGTCACCCTGGATCTGGCCCACACCGGGCCCACGGGTGACGTGCGCCCGGAGCCGGTCACGATCGGCACCCGGCTGCGCACCCTCGGCAGGAGCGCCACGGCAGCCCCCGTCGCCGTCTTCGGCGGCCAGGGCGGCCGCCAGGCCTTCGCGGTGGATGGACGGGAGGTACCAACCTGACGGGACCTCCCCGGAGGAGACCAGGACGGTCCCTCCGAAACCGCGAAGGCCGTGGGCGAACCCCACGGCCTTTCTTATTGCCCGCGCTCGCTGCCTGACCCGAGTCCGCCACGATCCGCCGCCCGTCAACGATGACGACAAGGAGCGACCCGACCATGCAGACCCTGGAGCTGTTCCCGCCCGGGCGAGCGTTGCCATGCGTGCAGGCGGGACCCGACCTCTACTTCTCCGAGTCACCCCGCGAGCTGGAGCTGGCCAAGCAGCTCTGCCGTCCCTGCCCCCTGCGGACCAGGTGCCTGGAGGGCGCCAAGGAACGCGCCGAGCCCTGGGGCGTCTGGGGTGGGGAGGTGTTCGTCGACGGCCGACCCGTCCCGTTCAAGCGATCCCGGGGACGACCCCGCAAGCACCCGATCCCTCCGCTGCCAGCCGAGCTCCCGGCCGCACGGGCCGAGGCCTGCTGATGCGCGACACCGGCGGAGGAGGTGAACACGACATGCACGTGCAGATGAAGCAGCAGCTGATCGCCGACCACCTGGCCGAGCTCCGGGCGGACGCCCAGCGGGCCCGGCACCAGCGGGCACGCCGCGCCGAGCGGAGCTCGGAGGCGGGCCAGGCCCTGGCCCGGCGCGAGTGGCGGGTCCTGGTCCACGCCCTCCTGGCCCGATGACCGGCCCGGCAAGCCCCGGCCCATCGACCCCGACCCCCGACCCACCGACCCCCGACCCCCGGCGCCCGTGCGACCGTCACGGTGCCGGGGGTCGGTTTGTCTCCAGGGCCGCCAGCCGCCGTCGACTCGTCGGCCTCGTGGCCAGCCACGAGCCGGCCAGGATGGCCACCAGCCCGGCGACCGCCGTTGGCCCGAACCGCTCGCCGAGCACGAGCACGCCCAGGACCACGGCGACCAGCGGGTTGACGTAGGTGATGACCGCCGCCCGGCTCGCCCCCGCCTCCACCACCAGCCGGAAGAACAGCCACAGCCCGAGGGCGGTGCAGACCACCCCGAGCACGGCCAGCGACGCGAGCGCGTCGGCCGGGGGAAGCCCGTCCGGTGGCGCCAGCGTCGCCACCGGCGCCAGCACCAGCGCCGCCAGCCCGAGGCTGGCCGCGATCGGCCCCATCGGGTCCAGGTCGGCCAGCCCGCGGTCGACGATGATCGACGCGGTCGCGTAGCAGAGGGTGGCGACCAGGATGAGCACGGCCCCGAGCAGCTCCCGGGGCCGCCCGCCGACGTCGATCCCGAGCAGGGCGACCACTCCGCCGAACCCGAGGAACAGCCCCACCAGCCGCAGCCCGGCCGGCCGGTCGGCCGACGCCAGGCGCAGCGACACCAGGGCCACCATCAGCGGCATGCTGGAGATCAGGATCGCCGCCAGCGACGAGGCGACATACTGCTCGCCCGTGGCGATGAGCACGAACGGCAGCACCACCTCGCAGGCGGCGTAGGCGACCACGGCCGGCCAGTGCCCGCTCAGCCCCCGCAGCGCCCCCCGCCGCCAGGCCGACGGCAGCAGCAGCAGCGCCCCCAGGGCAACCCGGGACCAGGCCACGAACCCCGGAGGGACGCCGGCGTCGACGGCCACCTTGATGAAGAAGTACGGCACCCCCCACACCACCGAGACGGCCCCGAACAGCAGCCAGGCGCGGGCGCTCACCGGCGCGCCCCCCGGTCCACCGGCTTCTCGTCTGGGCCCGCCGTGCTCATCGGTCCTCGGACGCCTCCCCCCGCAGCCACTGCACGTAGCGTGCCGCCGAGCGCTCCACCACCGCCTTGGCGTCGCGGCGCAGCACCGGCTCCCACCAGCCGCCGTAGATGCGGTCGAAGCGGTAGGGCCGCACGGCCTCGACCACCCTCCGGACGTCCCGCTCGGGCAGGGGCAGCCGGTTGGGGGCGCTGCGGACGAAGGTGACCCGGTCCTCCCCCGGGGTGACGAAGATGGTGTCGCCGGTGAGCAGCACCCCGGCCCCGCCGGCCCCCTCGGCCCACTGCACCACCGCGCTGCCCGCGAAGTGGCCGCCGCACTGGACCAGGGTCACCCCGGGCAGGACCTCCCGCGTGCCCGACCAGGTCACCGCCGGCCGCTCCGGCGGGCAGGTCAGCCAGCCGGCGTCGGCCGCCGGGACGAGCACCTCGGCGTCGAAGGCCCGGCTCCACTCCGCCATCGACCCGTAGAAGTGCGGGTGGCTGGCGGTGACGGCCCGCAGGCCGCCGGCGCCGGCGACCGCCGCCACGGCCGCCTCGTCCAGGTAGCCGGGAGGGTCCCAGAGCAGGTTCCCGGCGTCGGTCCGGACCAGCAGGGCCCGCTGGCCGATGGCCACCGGCGGGTCGACCCCGACCCCGAGCAGGCCCGGCTCGACCTCGCGGACGTCGCCGCGATGGCCGGCCGCGGCCAGCTCCTCGGCCGTGGTCCAGCGCTGGCCGGAGGCGGGCACCCACTGGCGCTCGTCGGCGCAGATGACGCAGGCCGCGGGCGGCGAGGAGTCCTCGGGGTAGTGGTTGGCGCAGGTGGCGCAGATCCAGACCGGCACGATCGGGTCCCTCGCTTCGGCGTCGGAGCCAGGCATCGCGTGCCACCTTAGTAGAATCCCCCGACGGTCCCCGAAGCTGTGGAGGGGCGTGCAGCCCGAGACGACATACGCGCGGGTGGGCGAGGACCGGGTCGCCTACCAGGTCCTTGGCGAAGGGCCCGACCTGGTGCTGACCCTCGGCGCCTTCGGCCACGTGGACCTCCAGTGGGAGGACCCGGCGACCGCCCTGTTCCTGCGCCGGCTGGCCTCGTTCTCGCGGCTGATCCTGTTCGACCGCCGCGGCACCGGCGCCTCCGACCCGCTGCCCGAGCGGCTGCCGCCGCCCTGGGAGACGTACGCCGAGGAGGTGGCGGCGGTGATGGACGCGGTCGGCTCGGACCAGGCGGCCCTCATGGCCACCACCGCCGAGGCCGGCCCGATGGCGCTGTTCTTCGCCGCCACCCGCCCGGAGCGGACCAGCGCCCTGGTCCTCGGCAACGCCAGCGCCCGCTACGTCGCCGCCGACGACTACCCGATCGGGATCCCGCCCGAGCAGGCCGACGCCATCATCTCCCGGGTCGAGGACACCTGGGGGACGGCCGAGCCCATCACCACCGCCATCCCCAGCCGGGCCGGCGACGAGCGGTTCCGCCGCTGGGTGGCCCGGCTGCAACGCTCGATCGCCAGCCCCAGGGCCGTCCACTTCTACCTCCGGGCCCTGTTCGAGGTGGACGTCCGCCCGCTGCTCCCGCTGGTCCAGGCGCCCACCCTGGTGCTCCACCGCCGGGACTTCGCCCTGCTGCCGATCGAGCACGGCCGGTACCTGGCCGAGCACATCCCCAACGCCCGGCTGGTGGTGCTGCCCGGCGCCGACGGGCCCCTGACCTGGGAGACGCCCGAGCTCACCCTCGACCTGGTCGAGGAGTTCCTGACCGGGGTCCGCCGCACCGCCCCCGCCACCAGGGTGCTGGCCACGGTCCTGTTCACCGACATCGTGGCCTCGACCGAGCGGGCCAGCGAGCTCGGCGACCGCCGCTGGCGGGAGCTGCTCCAGGTCCACGACGACGTGGGCCGCCGCCTGGTCGAGCAGTGGGGCGGCCGGGCGGTGAAGTCGACCGGCGACGGCCTCCTGGCCACCTTCGACGGCCCGGGGCGGGCCATCGCCTGCGCGGTCGCCCTTCGCGAGCAGCTCGGCGACATCGACCTCCAGATCCGGGCCGGGCTCCACGCCGGCGAGATCGAGGTCCGCGGGGACGACGTCGGCGGGATCGCCGTCCACATCGCCGCCCGGATCCTGGGTGCGGCCGCCCCGGGCGAGATCGTCGTCTCCCGGACCGTGCGCGACCTGGTCGCTGGCTCCGACCACACCCTCACCGACCGCGGCACCCGGCGGCTGAAGGGCGTCGAGGGCGACTGGCGGCTGTTCGCCGTGGCCGACGCCTGATCAACCGTTGACTCTTGGGGTGGCGGTTGCGATCCTTCCGTGGGCTGTCCAAATGCACCCTTTGGGGGAGGTTGCCATGGTAGGTCGCCTGCGGACCCTGTCCGTGCTCACGCTCCTGGCGCTGGTCGCGGTAACGGCGATGAGCGGAACGGCCGCCTTCGCCGGAGGCTCCGACCGTCTCGACAAGATCGACCACATCGTCGTCATCTACCAGGAGAACCACAGCTTCGACAACCTGTACGGCATGTGGGAGGGCGTGCGCGGCCTGGGCAGCGCCCCGCGGTCCAGGACCATCCAGGTCAACCAGGCCGGCACGCCGTACCAGTGCCTCCTCCAGAACGACGTCAACCTGACCTCGCCGCCCCTGTCGGCCCGGTGCACCGACAGCACCACCGGGACGACCTTCACCAGCCACTTCCGCAACCGGCCGTTCACCATCGACGACTACATCGCGCCGTCGGACACCACCTGCCCGGCGCCTGGGGTGTTCGCCCCCAACGGCGTCCTCAAGGGCCAGGGCCTGCCCGGGGGCTGCACCCGTGACCTGGTCCACCGCTTCTACCAGGAGCAGTACCAGCTCAACGACGGCCGCCAGAACCGGTACGTCACCGGCAGCGACGCCATCGGCCTGACCATGGGCGTCTACGACACCCGGGCCCTGCCCATCTACGAGTACCTGCACGAGCACGGCCACCCGGACTACGCGATCGCCGACAACTTCTTCCAGGCCTCGTTCGGGGGCTCGTTCCTGAACCACCAGTGGCTGATCGCGGCCAGCAATCCCGTGTGGCCGGGGGCCGTCAACGACGGCGGCGCCGACGACCTGCACTCGGTGGTGGACGAGAACGGGATGCCGAGCAACTACCCGCTGTACGTCTCCCCGCTGGGGACCGCGGTCAAGGACTTCGCCCTGACCGCCTCCTGCAACCCGGGCCCGGGCCGGCCCCCGACCCCGTCGGGCGTGCTCTGCGGCGACTACGCGGTCAACACCATCCAGCCCTTCTACCAGCCGTACGCCCCCGGGACGGCCGTGTCGCGCCGGCTCCCGCCGCAGACCGCCCCGACCATCGGCGACCGCCTGAGCGGCGCCGGGGTCGACTGGGCCTGGTACTCGGGCGGCTGGTCCAACGCCAACGGCGACGTCGGCGGTCCCGGCTGGACCAACGGCACCGGCCCGACCTGCTCGGACCCCAACACGATCGCCGGGGCGACCTTCCCCAACTGCGCCGACAAGCTGTTCCAGTTCCACCACCAGCCGTTCAACTACTACGCCTCGCTGGCCCCGGGGACGGCCGCCCGGACCGCCCACCTGCGCGACGAGGAGGAGTTCGTCAAGCTCGCCGAGTCGTCGGACAAGTCCTGCAACCTCAAGCCGGTGAGCTTCATCAAGCCGGTCGGGGCCGAGAACGAGCACCCCGGGTACGCCAGCGCGAACGCGGGCAGCATGCACCTGGTCGACCTGGTGCAGGCGGTCGAGAACAGCCGTTGCGCCAAGAACACCATGGTCGTGGTGACCTACGA
>DASZON010000214.1:0-1567 GCA_035550755.1 Actinomycetota bacterium
ATCCCCTACATCGACGACCGCACCTACCCGGCCGCCCTGGCCGGCCCCGGCTACCCCGACGGGATCCCGATCGTCCCCGAGGAGCGCCTCGAGGACCTGATCGCCGACCACGACGTCGACGAGGTGGTGTTAGCTACTCCGACGTCCGCCACGTCGACGTCATGCACGCCGCCTCCCGGGCCCTGGCCGCCGGGGCCGACTTCCGGCTCCTCGGCCCCAGGCAGACCGAGCTGGCGGCCGAGGTGCCGGTGGTGGCGGTGTGCGCGGTGCGCACCGGGGCGGGCAAGTCCCAGACGACCCGGCGGGTGGCCGAGCTGCTGGCTGCCGCCGGCCGCAAGGTGGTGGCCGTCCGCCACCCCATGCCCTACGGCGACCTGGCCGCCCAGGCTGTCCAGCGGTTCGCCACCATGGACGACCTGGTCGCGGCCAGGGCGACCATCGAGGAGCGCGAGGAGTACGAGCCGCATCTGGCCGCGGGCACGGTCGTGTACGCCGGGGTCGACTACCACGCCATCCTGGAGCGGGCCCAGGCCGAGGCCGAGGTGCTGCTGTGGGACGGCGGCAACAACGACCTCCCCTTCTTCCGGCCTGACCTGCACATCGTGGTCGCCGACCCGCTGCGGGCCGGCCACGAGTCCAGCTACCACCCCGGCGAGGCCAACGCCCGCGCCGCCGACGTGCTGGTCATCAACAAGGTCGACGAGGCCTCGGCCGAGCAGGTGGCCGCCCTGGAGGAGCAGCTCAAGCAGCTCAACGCCGGCGCCGTGGTCGTCAAGGCGGCCAGCCCGGTCCGGGTCGAGGACCCCGCCCTGGTCACCGGCAAGCGCGTCCTGGTGGTCGAGGACGGCCCCACCCTCACCCACGGCGAGATGAGCTACGGCGCCGGGGTGGTGGCCGCCCGCCGCCTGGGCGCGGCCGAGATCGTCGACCCCCGCGCGTACCTGGTCGGCTCCCTGGCCGAGGTCTACGCCCGCTACCCCCACATCGGCGCCCTGGTCCCGGCCATGGGCTACTCCGACGCCCAGATCCGCGAGCTGGAGGCGGTCATCAACGCCGCCCCGGTGGACGCGGTGGTCATCGGCACCCCGATCGACCTGCGGGCCATCGCCGCCATCGCCCACCCGGCGACCCGGGTCCGCTACGACCTGGTCGAGCAGGGCCAGCCCGACCTGGCGGCCGTGCTTGCGCCTATCATCGCCGCCAGCGCCACCGGAGACCCCCGCCCACCCGAGGAGCCCCCCCGATGACCACCGACGCCCAGACCGACGACTACCGCGCCTTCCTCGAGACCCAGAACGTGACCACCCTGCGCGACTGGGCCCTCTCGGTCGCCAAGGACAACCACGACGTCGGCTTCTACTGGGACGTGGCCAAGCACCTGCCCGACACCCAGGACGCCAACCTCGACTGGGCCGCCTACGACCCCATCGACGCCATCCGCGAGCTCGGCCACCTGGTCACCCACTTCCGCGAGGAGGCCGCCGACCCCGAGGTCGCCGACCTGCTGCGCATCCGCTACGTCGACTACCTGGTCGAGCACGCCGACGACCGGAGGTTCGACCGACGG
>DASZON010000215.1:0-9152 GCA_035550755.1 Actinomycetota bacterium
GGCCGCACCCACGGGGTGGCGGCCGAGCCGACCACCTTCGGGCTCAAGCTGGCCGGCCACGCCTTCGCCTTCGACCGCGACCGCCGCCGCCTGGCCGCCGCCCGCCGGGCGGTCGCCGTCGGCACCATCTCGGGCGCGGTCGGGACCTACGCCAACCTGCCCGCCGAGGTCGAGGCCGAGGTGCTGGCGGAGCTGGGCCTGGACCCCGAGCCGGCCCCGACCCAGGTGGTGGCCCGCGACCGCCACGCCGAGCTGCTGGCGGCCATGGCCGTGGTCGGGGCCGACATCGAGCGGCTGGCGGTCGAGGTCCGCCATCTCCAGCGCACCGAGGTCCGCGAGGCCGAGGAGCCGTTCGCCGAGGGCCAGAAGGGCTCCTCGGCCATGCCCCACAAGCGCAACCCGATCGTGGCCGAGCGCCTCTGCGGCCTGGCCCGGCTGCTGCGCGGCTACGCCCTGGCCGGGCTGGAGGACGTCGCCCTCTGGCACGAGCGCGACATCTCCCACTCGGCGGTGGAGCGGGTCGCCCTGCCCGACGCCTGCTGCGTGCTCGACTACGCCCTGGAGCGGGCTCACTGGCTGGTCGCCGGGCTGCGCGTGTCTCCCGAGCGGATGCGGGCCAACCTGGAGGCCTCGGGCGGGCTGGCCGGGTCCTCGGCCGCCCTGCTGGTCCTGGTCGACGCGGGCTGGACCCGCGAGGACGCCTACGGGGCCGTGCAGCGGG
Source organism: Actinomycetota bacterium (assembly GCA_035550755.1). Taxonomy (GTDB): domain Bacteria; phylum Actinomycetota; class CALGFH01; order CALGFH01; family CALGFH01; genus CALGFH01. Next base: position 722 of record DASZON010000215.1, read on the forward strand.
CGGCCATGGCCGCCTGGGAGGGCAAGGGCGGGTTCCGCGACCTGCTCCTGGCCGAGCCGGGCGTGGCCGAGTCCCTGTCCGGGCACGACCTGGACGCCGCCCTCGACCCCCGCCGGTTCGTGGCCGGCGCCGCCCCCGTGTTCGAGCGACTGGAGGCCCTGCGATGAGCGAGCTCACGGCACCCGAGGGGCTACGGCCGGTCGGGTCGGGGAAGGTCCGCGACCTCTACGAGGTCGGCGACGACCAGCTGCTGCTGGTGGCCAGCGACCGCATCTCCGCCTTCGACGTGGTCCTGGATGACCCGGTCCCGGGCAAGGGCGAGGTGCTGACCGCCCTGACCGTGTTCTGGCTCGACCTGCTCGGCGACCTGGTCCCCAACCACCTGGCCGGCTGGCGGGCCTCGGAGCTGCCCCCGGCCGCCCGCCACCTGGCCGGCCGGGCCATGCTGGTCCGGCGCCTGGAGATGGTGCCGTTCGAGTGCGTGGCCCGCGGCTACCTGGTCGGCTCGGGCTGGAAGGACTACCAGGCCACCGGCGCCGTCTGCGGCATCCCCCTGCCGCCAGGACTGCGCCAGGCCGACCGGCTGCCCCAGCCGATCTTCACCCCGGCCACCAAGGCCGAGACCGGCCACGACGAGAACGTCTCCGAGGCCCAGGTGGCCGAGGCCCTCGGCCCCGAGCTGGCCGGGCGCCTGCGCGACCTCACCCTGGAGGTCTACCGGCGCGGGGCCGAGCACGCCGCCCGGCGGGGCATCCTGCTCGCCGACACCAAGCTCGAGTTCGGCCTCGACGGCGACCGGATCGTGCTCGCCGACGAGGTCCTCACCCCCGACTCGTCCCGGTTCTGGCCGGCCGGCGGCTGGTCCCCAGGGCACTCGCCGCCGTCCTTCGACAAGCAGTACGTGCGCGACTGGCTGGAGACCCACGACTGGGACCACCAGCCCCCGGCCCCGGCCCTCCCCCCCGACGTCGTCGCCGGCACCGCCGCCCGCTACCGCGAGGCCTACGAGCGGCTGGCCGGCAGCCCCCTCGACGCCTGGCTGGCCGAGGCCAGGAACTAGCGGTCGTCGGAGGCGTCCTCTTCCTGGACGCTGCCCACGAACCGCTCGCGCAGCAGGCGCTTGGAGAACTTGCCGGTGGCGGTCATGGGGATCTCGTCCACGAACTCGACCCGCTCGGGCAGCCACCACTTGGGGAACTTGGCGGCCACCGAGGCGACCACCTCGGCCTCGCCGACCTCGGAGCCGGGCTTGCGGACGACCACGGCCAGGGGGCGCTCGCCCCATTTCTCGTCGGGCACGGCGATGACCGCCGCCTGGGCGACCTCGGGGTGGCCCATCAGGGCGTTCTCGAGCTCGACGCTGGAAATCCACTCGCCGCCCGACTTGACCAGGTCCTTGGTCCGGTCGACGACGTGCAGGTAGCCCTGGCCGTCGAGGGTGGCCACGTCGCCGGTGTGGTACCAGCCGTCGACGAAGGTGGCGGCCGAGCGCTCGTCGTCCAGGTACTCCGAGGCGATGGTGGGGCCGCGCAGCTGCAGCTCGCCCATGGACTTGCCGTCGGCCGGGACCTTGTCGCCGTCGGCGTCGACCAGCCGCTGCTCCAGCCCCGGCACCAGCAGCCCCTGCTTGGCCTTGTAGCCGTAGCTGGCCTCGACCGGCAGGTCGCCCATGGTCGACTTGAGCCGCGAGAAGTGGGTGACCGGGGTCGCCTCGGTCATGCCGTAGGCGTGGACGAACTCGACCCCGTGGCGGTCCTCGTAGGCCCGGATCATCGACACCGGGGCGGCCGAGCCGCCGCAGAGGATCCGCCGCAGCGACCCCAGGTCGCCGCCCTCGGTCTCGAGCAGCTGGAGGATGCCGAGCCAGACCGTCGGCACCCCGGCCGACACGGTCACCCCCTCCTCGCGGATCAGGCGCAGGTAGTCGGCCGGGGTCGGGGCCGGGCCGCCGTACACCTGGCCGGCCCCGTACCAGGTGGCCGCGAACGGCATCCCCCAGGCGTTGACGTGGAACATGGGCACGATCGGCAGGAGCACGTCCCGCTCGCAGATGGCGGCCGTGTCCACCAGTCCGATCATCAGCGAGTGCAGGTACAGGGCCCGGTGGGAGTAGGCGACGCCCTTGGGGTTGCCGGTGGTGGCCGAGGTGTAGCAGATGCCGGCGGTCTGCTGCTCGTCGAGCGCCGGCCAGTCGGTCACCGGGGCCGAGCGCTCGACCAGGTCCTCGTAGCCGTGCTCGGACCCGAAGCCGAGCGAGGGCCGCTCGCCGTCGGCGCCGTCCAGCACCAGCAGGTGCTCGACCGTGTCCAGGCTGCGCAGGACCGGGCCGATGGCCCCGGTCAGCTCGGCGTCGGAGATCAGCACCTTGTCGTGGGCGTGGTTGACGATGTAGGCGAGCTGGTCGCCGCCGAGGCGGATGTTCAGGGTGTGGTAGGCGGCCCCCATCAGCGCCGCCGCGAAGTACGCCTCCAGGTGGCGGTCGTGGTTCCAGCAGAAGGTGGCCACCCGGTCGCCGGGGCCGACCCCGAGCTCGCGCAGGCCGCTGGCCAGGCGGGCCACCCGCTCGGCCCACTCCCCGTAGGTCGTGCGGCGCACACCCGTCCCACCCGGGCGTCTGGTGACCAGCGGCTTGTCCGGGAACAGGGTCCTGGCCCGCTCGAAGATGGTCTGGACGGTGAGCGGGTAGTCCATCATCAGGCGGACCTCCTCACTGGCGGCTGGCCAGATGCTACCGTCCGGGCTGCGGATATGGAGGGGGAAATGCTGGAGCTCTACCTGGTCAGACACGGGGAGACCGAGTGGTCGCGGGCCCGCCGGCACACCGGCCGCACCGACCTGCCCCTCAGCCCGGTCGGCGAGGCCGAGGCTAGGGCGCTCGGTGACCACCTGCGCGGCCTGGCGGTCGAACGGGTCCTGGCCAGCCCCCTGACCCGGGCCGTGACCACGGCCAAACTGGCCGGCTTCGGCGACCGGGTCGAGCGCACCGATGCCCTGCTGGAGTTCGACTACGGCGACTACGAGGGCCTGACCACCCCGGAGATCCGGGCCCGGCGGCCCGGCTGGGACCTGTTCCGCGACGGCTGTCCGGGCGGCGAGACCGTCGAGGCCGCCGCCGAGCGGGTTCGCCCCCTGGTCGCCGAGCTGTCCGCCTCCCAGGGCCGGACCATCGTGTTCTCCCACGGCCACCAGCTCCGCATCCTCACCGCCTGCTACCTCGGCCTGCCTCCGGACTCGGCCCGCTACCTGTTCCTGGGCACGGCCAGCCTGTCGGTCCTTGGGACCGAGCACGAGTGGCCGGCCATCCTGCTCTGGAACGAGCAGGAGGGGTCGGGCGCCCACATGGCGGAGGCGGGGACGGTGGGGTGGCGAGGAGTGCCGGGCCGGCGGGCCGGCGAGGCGGAGTCGGGGGCCGCTCGGCCGGACCAGCCCGGAGCGGCGCGCCCATGAGCGAACCGTCCGCCCTGGAGGACCTCCTGGCCGACCCGGCGCGGGCCGCGGCGGTGGGTGCGGCCCGGGAGCGGATCGAGCCGGGCATGACCATCGGGCTCGGGTCCGGGCGGGCGGTGTTCGCCCTGGTCGACCTGCTCGCCGCCACCATGCCGGCACCCATCCGGCTGCGGGCCGTGGTCGCCTCGTCGCGGACCGAGGCCAGGGTCCGGGCGGCCGGGATCGAGCTGACCACCCTGGACGCCGACCTCACCCTCGACCTGGCCGTCGACGGCGCCGACGAGGTCGACCCCGGCCTCGCCCTCCTCAAGGGCGGCGGCGGCGCCCTGCTGCGCGAGAAGCTCGTCCTGGCGGCCGCCCGTCAGGTGGTGATCGTCGCCGAGGCCCCCAAGCTGGTCGACCGCCTCGGAGCCACCAGGGCCCTGCCGGTGGAGGTCGTCCGGTTCGCCTGGCCCACCACCCGCCGGCGCCTGCTGGACCTGCTCCCCACCGCCGTCCTCCGCACCACCCCCGACAACACCCCGGTGGTCACCGACGAGGGCCATCACCTGCTCGACTGCCAGCTCCCCGACACCGACCTCGCCACCCTGGCCACCGCCGTCAAGTCCACCCTCGGCGTGGTCGAGCACGGCCTCTTCCCCGACCAGGCCGACGAGGTCCTCCTCGGCCAACCCAACGGCGACGTCCGGGTCCTCCGCCGCTGAGGCCGGCGCGAGGTGGGTCAGGCGCCGGTCCAGAGGTCGACCAGGTCGAGCCGCTGCTCGGGCGGCTCCGGTGGGCGCTCGGTGATCCCGGCGGTGGCCAGGACCTTGCCGACGGCCGGGCCGACCCGCTCGGCGCGGTAGCGCTCCCAGTCCTGCTTGGACTCCCAGACGTTGAAATGGCGCAGGCCGCCGTCGTGCCTGGCCACCAGGTGCAGGACCAGGCCCTGGGGCGGCTCGTCGCCGATCTCGGCCTTGACCCGCCGGTACAGGTCCTCGGTGCCAGGGACGTCGTAGAAGAATGCGTAGGTCATGCGGGCCTCCGTCCGCCGGCGCTCAGACCATCGGGTATAATGGCCTCTATCTAATAGAGGAGTCTCTACGGAATGCCGTCACCCGTCAAGCCCCGTCGGCCGTACGACGCCAGCCGCCGTCAGGAGCAGGCCAGGCGGAGCCGTTTGGCGATGCTCCAGGCGGCCCACCGGCTGTTCCTCGAGCGTGGCTACCCGGCCACGACCATGCCGGCCGTGGCGGCCGGGGCCGGGGTCTCGGTGCAGAGCGTCTACAAGGCCTTCGGGAACAAGCCGGCCCTGCTCAAAGGCGTCTTCGACGTGGCCATGGCCGGCGACGACGAACCGGTCCCGATGCTGCGGCGTGGCGCCCTGGGGCGTGTCCGCGACGAGCCCGACCCTCGCCGCAAGCTGCGGCTGTACGGGGAGTTCGTGGCCGAGGTGGCGCCCCGCCACGTCCCCGTCCAGCTGCTCGCCAAGGCCGCCGCGGCCACCGACCCGGAGGCGGCCGGCGTCTGGGAGCAGCTCCAGGCCGAGCGGCTGGACGGCCTCACCCTGTTCGCCCGCGCCCTCCACGACGCGGGGCACCTGCGGCCGGACGTCCCCATGGAGGAGGCCCGCGACCTGCTCTGGACCTGCAACTCGCCCGAGACCTACGACCTGCTCGTCCTCCAGCGCGGCTGGACCCCGGAGCGCTACGGCCGCTGGGTCGCCGACGCCCTGACCGCCGCGCTGCTTCCCTGACGCCAGGTGCTCAGCCGTCCTCGCCGTCGGCCTGCTCGCGGCGGGCACGGTCCTCGGCGCGGCGGTGGACCCGGACCATGATCCTGGTGCCGGGGATGGCGGCCAGGAGCAGGGCGGCCGGGCCCCAGAGGAAGGTCGGCAGGGGAGCGGTGACCAGCATGGCCACCAGCAGGGCGCCGAGCATGAGGGCGAGGTCGCGGGGGCTGCGCAGGGCCTCGCGGAGCAGGGCGGGCATGGAGACCGGGACGGGCGGAGGGGCGGGCGTCGTGTCGGCGACGGCCTCGCGGCGCTGGTTCAGGAGCTTGCGCGGCGAAGGACGACGGCGCCATTGTGGCCGCCCAGACCCATTGAGTTCGAGATCGCCACGTCGAAGCGGGCCTCCCGGCTCTTCAGGGGTACGTAGTCGAGGTCGCATGCTGGGTCCGGGTCCTCGAGGTTGATGGTCGGGGGCAGGACCTGGTCGCGCAGGGCGAGCGCGCTGGCGATCGCCTCGAGGGCGCCGGCCGCGCCGAACAGGTGGCCGGTCATCGACTTGGTGGAGGAGACGGCCAGCTCGTCGGCGTGGGCGCCGAACGCCTGGCGGATGGCCTGGGTCTCGGCCGGGTCGCCGAGCGGGGTGCCGGTGCCGTGGGCGTTGACATAGCCGACCTCCTCCGGACTGACGCGGGCCGATCGGAGGGCGTCGTTGAGCATGTGGATCACGCCGCGGCTCTCCGGGTGCGGGGTGGCCACGTGGTAGGCGTCGTTGGAGGCGCCGTAGCCGGCGACCTCGGCGTAGACCTTGGCCCCGCGGGCCCGGGCGTGCTCCTCGGACTCGAGCAGGACCACGGCCGCGCCCTCGGCGATCACGAACCCGGCCCGGCCCTTGTCGAACGGGCGCGAGGCGGCCGGCGGGTCCTCGTTGCCGGGGGCCAGGGCCTGCATCTGGCAGAACCCGGCCAGCACCAGCGGGGTGATGCAGGCCTCGGTGCCGCCGGCCAGGATGACGTCGGCCCGGCCCCGGCGGATCTGCTCGGCGGCCTCGCCGATGGCGTGCGAGCCGGTGGCGCAGGCCGAGACCACGGCGAAATTGAGCCCGACCACACCCAGCTTGGTGGCGATGTAGCTGGTGGCGGTGTCGACCAGGCAGTTGGGCAGGAAGGTGGCCGAGACCCGGCCCGGCCCCTTCTCCAGCAGCACCCGCTGCTGCTCCTCGACGATGCCGATGCCGCCGATGGCCGAGCCGACGACCACGCCGGTGCGCTCGGGGTCGAGCTTGTCGACGCCGGCGTCGGCCACCGCCTCGTCGGCCGCGGCCACCGCGAACAGCACCGAGCGGTCCATCCGCCGGGCGTCCTTGCGCGAGGCCACCGACTCGGGGTCGAAGCCGCGGACCTCGCCGGCGATGCGGACCGGGTAGGGCGAGGCGTCGAAGGCGGCGATGGTCTCGATGCCGCTGCGCCCGGCCAGCATCGCCTCCCAGGTGGAGGGGGCGTCCAACCCGAGCGGGTTGACGGTGCCGATGCCGGTGATGAGCGCACGCTGTTCCATGTGGAACAGAGGGTAACTTACAGGGGCGGCTCCTCGCCTTCATCCAGTTCGTCCCGGGCCGCGAACAGCGCCAGGTCGGGGTCGAGCCCCAGCTCCACGCCCTCCTCGGCCACCAGCTCGTCCTCCACGCTGTCGGCCATCTCGTGGGGATCCAGATCCTCGGGCAGCTGCTCGGCCAACTGGTCCTCTCGATCGCTCACGTCGATCTCCTTGTCACGCTGTCCCTGATCCATGTGGGGGGAGCGAGCTCCCCCCACGGCCCCCCAAGAGCGCCTGTGCCATGGTCAGGCCTGTGCCTCGATTGAGGCGCGGTCAAACGTACCCGAGGCGGGCGGCCAGGTCCTCGTGGAGAGCCCGGGCCGCCTGTTGGGCCTCGACGGCGTCGGGGCGGGGCTCGACCACGCGGACGGTGGCCGGGTCGGTGGTCTGGCCCAGGGCCAGCAGGGCCGCGCCCCGGGCCGAGGCCTCCGGCTCGTCGACCACCCGGACCGGGCGGTCGAGCACGTCGGCCAGGGTCTGCTGCCACCAGGGGGAGGCGACGATGGCCCCGCCGGAGGCGACCACGTCGGGCGGGGCCGGCAGGGTGGCCGCCAGGGCCTCGTAGCCGGCGGCCAGCCGGTAGCACACCGACTCCAGGGTGGCGGCCAGGATCTCGACCGCGGTGGTGGCCAGGGACAGGCCGGTGATCGCCCCCGACCCGGCGGCCAGGTCGAGCGGCGGCCGGGACCCGGCGTGGTACGGCATCACCACCACCCCCCGCGACCCGGGCGGGACGCTGGCCAGCTCCTCCTCGACCGGGCCCTCGGCCGGCAGGGCGGTGACCTGGCGCAGCCAGGCGTACAGGTTGCCGGCCCCCGAGAACGCGGCCCCGCTGACCACCCGCTGGTCGTCGACCAGGTAGCGCCACAGCTCCCGGTGCAGCGGGGCGGCCTTGCCGGCCTCCTCGACGACGCGGATCGCGGCCGAGGTGCCGATGTTGACGGCCACCCGGTCGGGGGAGACGCAGCCGGCGCCGACGTTCGAGGCGGCCCCGTCGCCGGTCGCCGGGTGCCAGGACGTCCCGGCCAGGGCCGGCCACCGTCTGGCCCCCTCGGGGCCGAGCCGGCTCCTCCGGTCGCCGGGGGCGATCTCGGGGAGGGCGGCCGCGTCGACCCCGGCCAGCTCCAGGGCCTGCTCGTCCCAGGTGGCCGTGGCCAGCTCCAGCAGCCCGGTCCCCGAGGCCATCGAGGGCGAGGCCGCGGGGTCGCCGACCAGGACCCCGGTCACGTACTCGGCCAGCCCCAGGTACCGGGCCGGGGCGGGGGAGAGCTCCCTGGCCAGCCAGGGCAGCTTGACCGTCCAGTACAGCGTGTGGGGCCGGGCCCCGGTGGCGGCCTGCAGCCGGTCCAGGTCCCCCCGCGACCGCAGCTCGGCCACCAGCGCCGCCGCCCGCGTGTCGGCCCAGGTCAGCGCCCCCGTCAGCCGCCGCCCGTCGGCCCCGAGCGCGATCACCGAATGCCAGGCGCAGGAGGTGGCCACATGGTCGATCCCGTCCAGCGCCCCACCGCCGGCCAGCTCGTCCAGACACTCCCCGAGCGCCCCCACCACCTCGTCCGGGTCGAGCTCGGCCTTCCCCTCGTCAGTGATCTCCAGCCGCGTCGGCCGCCGCGCCAGCATCCCGGGCACCGCCCCGCCGCGCTCGTCGAACACCAACGCCCGCACCGAAGACGTCCCCAGGTC
>DASZON010000216.1:0-5864 GCA_035550755.1 Actinomycetota bacterium
CGCGCCCACGACCAGGATTCCGGTGAGCTGGCGGGGGTTGGTCGGCCCCCACTCGGTGACGATCCTGGTGACCGCCCGGTTGGTGGGGAGCGAGAGGGCGTACCCGAGCACCCGCACCCCCCAGGGGTTGACCAGCAGCCCAGCGACCCCGGCCATGGTGACGAGGGCGTAGCGAACCGCCCCGGCCTGGTCGCGCCGCCAGGCGGCGGCCGCGGCCTCGACCACCAGCAGCCCGATCCCGACCACGAAGGCGCCGTGGAGATTCGCCCACAGCGGCATGAGCAGGGGAATCGCCAGGGCGACCCGCGGGCGGGTCCTGGCCACCTCCAGCAGGTACAGCTCGGCGGCGAACAGCAGCAGCGAGAACAGCTGGGGGCGCACCGAGAAGGCCGCCGCCGAGACCGCGTACCCGGCCAGGACCGTCCCGGCGATCAGGCGCAGGTTGGCCGTCCGCCGCCGGCATGCCGCCGCCACCAGCGCCCAGGTGGCCACCGTGAGGGCGGCACTCGTGATCGTGAGCAGCGGGAACCCGCCGAGGCGCCAGATGCCGTAGAGGACCAGCTGGGCGCCCCAGTTCTGGTCCAGCCAGGGCCGCCCGGCGGTCGTCCAGGCGAGCACGTCGGTCCGCGGCACCGCGTGCTCGGCCACCATCAGCTGGCCGACCTTCAGGTGGTAGGCGAGGTCGACCGCGCCCGGCAGCTGGGCCAGCTCCATGACCCCGATCGCCCCGAGCACCACCACCAGCCACAGCCGCGGCATGGTCAGCCAAGGGCCGGCCGTGGGCCGGGCGTCGCCGGACAGCTGGAGCGGCGGGCTCGCGGTGCGGGCCATGACTCAGGTCAGGTACAGCCGGCCGTCCACCAGCTGCTCGCTCAGGAAGCCGCCCACCGGGTCGAAGCAGGCGTGGCCGAACCGCTTGCGGAGCTCGAAGTCGACGCCGTCGACCCCGCCGCGGTTCTTCTCCAGCGAGAACACCACCCAGCCGTGGAAGCCCTCGGCCACGTTCGGCTGGTAGACGACGTGGTGGCGGGCGACGGCGCGGTGCTTGTCGTTGAGGATCAGGACCACGTCCGCCTCGTAGGCCAGGGCGGTGTCGCCGCGCAGATGGTGGATCCGCATCCGCTGGGCCTTGACCCCCTCGGTGTCGGCCGCGACCACGGCCACCACCGCCACCGACTGGCTCATGGCCAGCTCCTTGAGCCCCTCGACGCTGCGGCGGACCTGCTCCTCCTCGTTCGGCGGGTCGGGGAAGACCGACACCTTCTGCAGGTAGTCGACGATCACCACCAGCGGCCCCTCCCCGGGGCAGGCCCTGGCCAGGCTGCCGATCGCCTCCACACTGGTCATGGCCCCCGCCTTGACCAGGAACAGCCGCTCCTCGTAGGCGGCCAGCCGCTCCAGCACCGGCTGGGTCGGGCCGAGCTCGGCCAGCAGCTCGCCGACGCCGCCCTGGTGGCTCCCGGTCCCGGAGTTGCCGGCGAGCAGGTCGCGGAGGTCGCCCACGCTGATCGGGGCCTCCTCGCCCGCCAGGGCGCTCTCCATGGCGATCAGCCGCTCGAGCAGGAACTCCTCGGAGTGCTCGTAGCACACGTACAGCGCCCGCCCGTGGCCGCCGGCGGCCACGTGCCGGGCCAGCTGCAGGGCCCAGGTGCTCTTGCCGACTCCCTGGGCGCCGCCGACCAGGAACAGCTCACCGACCCGCACCCCGCCGTGCAGGTAGGCGTCGAGCGGGCTGAACCCGGTCGGGATGCCCCGCAGCCCGTTCGTCCGTCCGGCCCGGACGTCGCCGTCGAGCTGCTGCAGCACCCCGCGCACGCTGACGATCCGGTGCCCATGCACCCGCGACTGTCCAGGCGTCGTCAACCGGGACCCCCTTCAGGCCGCCGACGCGGCCCCCGGCAGCCTAGGAACTCTCGGGCCGCCTACGCATCCGCAGAACTGCCCACCCCCATCGGGCCAGTGCCCTCGACGGCACTGGTCACCGGGGCGGCGAGGCGCGGGCCACGGTGACGATGTTGTCGCTCGCGTCGGTGAACGGTCCCCGCGACCAGTCGCCGTACCGGGCCTCGACCTCGAACCCGGCGGCGCCGAGGGCCCGGTCGACCCCCTCGGCGTCGAGGAACCGCAGGCTCGCCCGGTCGGCGCGCAGCGGCTCCCCGGCGCGGGTCGCGGTCGTCTCGGTGAAGGTGACCACGTCGCCGGCGACCGACTCGACCTGGTAGCCGATGCGCAGCTCGCGGCCGGCGTGGTCGACGACGTCGATCGGGTTCGACGGGTTCCAGCCCTCCCAGGCCCGCACCCGGGGGTTGCGGGTGCCGAACACCAGCCGGCCGCCGTCGACCAGCGCGGCCCGGGTCGCGGCCAGCGAGCCGAGCAGGTCGTGGTCGGTCACGAACACCTGGAACACGTTGCCGGCCATGACCGCCAGGTCGAACGCCCGCGCCCAGGCCATCTCGGCGGCCACACCCGCGACCCATTCGATGTCGCCCCGCCGGCGCGCCCGCTCCAGGGCCGCGAGGTCGGGGTCGACCCCGCACAGCCGCCCGGTGTGGCCGGCCTCCCCCGCCCGGTGCAGCAGCGTCCCGGTCCCGCAGCCGACGTCCAGCACCGATGGCGCGGCCATCACGTACGACAGGTAGAAGTCGTCGCTCGGTCCCCAGGGGTTGAGCTGGTCGTAGAGGGCCGCGGCATCGGCGTCGGAGTACATCGGGGGAGTATGCCGCACCGGCCGGGGGCGATCGTCGACGCCTCCTACCAGCAGCAGCAGGACAACCCCGGCGTGACCGAGATCGTGGAGATGAAGGGCCGCGGCCACGCGCTCGTCATCGACAGCGGCTGGCGTGAGGTCGCCGACACCGCCCTCGCGTTCGTCCAGCGCTTCACCGAGCCGGTCCTCAGCCGGCAGTTGCCGTGCTGGTGAAGCGGCGCAGGCGGAGGCTGTTGGTGACCACGAAGACGCTGGAGAAGGCCATCGCGGCGCCGGCGATCATAGGGTTGAGGAGCCCGGCCGCGGCCAGGGGGATGGCGGCGACGTTGTAGGCGAAGGCCCAGAACAGGTTGCCCTTGATCGTCCGCAGCGTCCGCCGGGAGAGGCGGATGGCGTCGACGGCGGCGCGCAGGTCGCCCCGGACCAGGGTGAGGTCGGAGGCCTGGATGGCGACGTCGGTACCGGTGCCCATGGCCAGCCCGAGGTCGGCCTGGGCGAGGGCGGCGGCGTCGTTGACGCCGTCGCCGACCATGGCGACCACGTGGCCGTCGGCCTGGAGCTGCTTGACGGCCTCGACCTTGCCGGCGGGCAGGACCTCGGCGATGACCTGGTCGATGCCGACCTGATCGGCGACCGACCGGGCGCTGGCGGGGGTGTCACCCGTGAGCAGGACCGGGGTCAGGCCCAGCTCGCGGAGCCGGGCGACGGCCGCGGCCGAGGTCGGCTTGGCGGTGTCGGCCACGACCAGGACGGCCCGGGCGGCGCCGTCCCAGGCGACCACCACGGCGGTCCGGCCCTGGCGGTCGGCGGCGGCCTGGGCCGAGGCCAGCTCGTCGGGTAGGGCCTGGCTCCACTCCTCCAGCAGCGCGCGGCGGCCGACGAGCACGGCATGGCCGTCCACCACCGCCTGGACGCCGAGGCCCTCCAGGCTGGCGAAGTCCTGGACCGGGGGCAGTGTGCCGACCCGCTCGGCCGCCCCGCGGGCGATCGCCCGGGCGATGGGATGCTCGGAGGCGTCCTCGGCCGCGCCGGCCAGCCGCAGGGCCTCGTCGGTGCCGACGCCGTCGGCGGTGTGGACCTCCAGCAGGGCCATCTGGCCGGTCGTGACCGTGCCGGTCTTGTCCAGGACCACGGTGTCGACCCGGCGGGTCGATTCCAGCACCTCCGGGCCCTTGATGAGGATGCCGAGCTGGGCGCCCCGGCCGGTGCCGACCAGCAGCGCGGTCGGCGTGGCCAGACCGAGCGCGCACGGGCAGGCGATGATCAGCACCGCCACCCCGGCGCCGAACGCGGCCGCCGCCCCCGCCCCCGACCCGAGCCACCAGCCCAGCGTGGCGGTGGCCAGGGCGATGACCACCGGGACGAACACGCCCGCGACCCGGTCGGCGAGCCGCTGGACCTGCGCCTTGCCGTTCTGGGCGTCGGTGACCAGCCTGGCCATCTGGGCCAGCTGGGTGTCGGCCCCGACCCGGGTGGCCCGGATCACCAGCCGCCCGCCGGTGTTGACCGTGGCTCCGACCACCGCGTCGCCCACCCCGACCTCGACCGGGGTCGACTCCCCGGTGAGCATGCTGGCGTCAACGGCCGAGCGGCCTTCCTCCACGACCCCGTCGGTGGCGACCTTGTCGCCGGGCCGGACGACGAAGCGGTCGCCGGCGGCCAGCTGCTCGACCGGGATGCGCTGCTCGTGGCCGTCGCGAACGACCGCGACCTCCTTGGCGCCCAGCTCGAGCAGGGCCGCCACGGCGGCGCCGGCGTTTCGCCTGGCCCGGGCCTCGAAGTAGCGGCCGGCCAGGATGAGGGTGGTCACGCCGGCGGCGACCTCGAGGTAGAGGTCGTCGGCGGCGCCGCGGTCGCCGACGGTCAACGAGAACGGGTGGGTCATCCCCGGGGTCCCGGCGGTGCCGGACAGCAGCGCGTACAGCGACCAGGCGAAGGCGGCCAGCACGCCAACGGAGATCAGGGTGTCCATGGTGGCGGCGCCGTGGCGCAGGTTGACCCAGGCGGCCCTGTGGAACGGCCAGGCCGCCCACACGACCACCGGCGCGGCCAGGGTGAGCGAGATCCACTGCCAGTACCGGAACTGCAACGCCGGCACCATCGCCATGGCCACGACCGGCACCGACAGGGCCACGCTGGCCAGCAGCCGTTCCCGCAACGGGCGCGTCGGGTCGGTGTCCTGGTCGGCGTCGGCGTCGGTCGCCGGGCGGGGCAGGGCTGCGGTGTAGCCGGCCGACTCCACCTGGGCAACGAGCTCGGCCGGGTCCATGGTCTCGGGGTAGGTGACCCGGGCCTGCTCGGTGGCGTAGTTGACGGTGGCGGTCACGCCGTCGAGCTTGTTGAGCCGGCGCTCGACCCGGGCCGCGCAGGACGCGCAGGTCATGCCGCCGATGGACAGCTGCACGCCCGTGGACTCGCCGGTGGCCGGGGTGGTGGTCATGGCCGGTCCCCGGTGGCCACGGTGAAGGCCGCGGTGTGGACCCGGCCGCCGTGCCGGAAGTCGAGGAACAGCCGGTAGCTGCCGGGCGATGGCACCTGGGCGGTGAACACGATCTCGGGCCCGGCCGGGGTGCGGCCGTCGCCAGGGGCTCCCTCGGAATGCACGTGCAGGTAGGCCAGGTCACCCTCGCGCAGCGCGACCAGGTGGCCGTAGGCGGCCAGGTACGGCTCCAGGTCGGTCACCGGGTGGCGGTCCTTGCGCAACGTGAGGGTCAGGGGCGAGGCCCGGCCGGGGACCAGGTCGCCGGCCAGGTCGACCTGGTAACCGTCGACCGCGGCCCGGCGGCTGGGCTGGTGGGTCACCGGGTCGAAGCGCCCGGGCGCGAGCAGGTCGACGCCCAGGGTGGTGGCCGGGCCGCCGGCGGGGGTGAAGTCGGCGAAGGCCCGGTAGGCGCCGGCGGCCGGGACCGACAGCGGCACCCGCCAGGTCCCGTCCGGGCCCATCCTCGGGTGCAGGTGCTGGAAGCCGCTGGTGTCGCGGCGCACGACGATCAGATGCATGCGCTGGTCGTGCTCGACCTCGAAGGCCGTGGTGGCCGCGCCGTCGGGTCCGGTCACGCGGAACGCGAACTCCTCCGGCTGGCCGGGGGTCAGCATGGTCGTGGCCGGCACCAGCGTGTAGCCGCCCACGCTCGAGGCCAGCCCGCCGGGCGCGTCC
>DASZON010000217.1:0-2320 GCA_035550755.1 Actinomycetota bacterium
TGCGACGACTGACGAGTCGATCTCGCCAAGGGACTTCGGGCGGCGTCCCATGGCGCGCTGCGACCCGATCGAGCCCCGCCGGCGGCCGGTCCGGACGCGCCGCGGGTCGCGGTTGTGGGCCAGAGCGTGCAGGTGCCGGCCGGCCGCCTGCCCGACCAGCGAGACCACGGTCGGCTCGCCGAGCCGGGCCACCTCCCCGACCGTCGTGATCCCGTGGTCGCGGAGCTTGCCCGCGGTCACCGGCCCTACGCCCCACAGCCGCTCCACCGGCAGCGGGTGCAGGAACGCCAGCTCGCCGTCGGGCGGCACCTCCAGCAGCCCGTCCGGCTTGGCGACCCCGCTGGCCACCTTGGCCAGGAACTTGGTCCTGGCCACCCCGACGGTGATCGGCAGGCCGACCTGCTCGCGGACCTCCCGCCGCAGCCGCACCGCGATCTCGGAGGCCGTCCCCGAGATCTTCCGCAGCCCGCCGACGTCGAGGAACGCCTCGTCGATCGACAGGCCCTCGACCAGCGGCGTGGTCTGCCGGAAGACCTCGAACACGGCCTTGCTGGCCTTGGCGTAGGCCCCCATCCGGGGCGCCACGACCACCGCCCGCGGGCACAGCTGGCGCGCCTGGACCCCGCCCATGGCCGTCCGCACCCCCTGCGCCTTGGCCTCGTAGGAGGCGGCCAGCACCACCCCGCCCCCCACGATCACCGGCCGCCCCCGCAGCCGCGGGTCGTCCCGCTGCTCGACCGAGGCGTAGAACGCGTCCAGGTCGGCATGCAGGATCGTCACCAGGCTCATCGAACACATGTTCGCACCCCGGCAAGATCCGTGTCGAGCCTGCGCCGCTCGGGCCGCCGGGCCCGGCGCGTGCGGGGACCGGCCGGGCTAGAGGTCGTCCGGCAGCACGGCCCGGCCGGCAGAGGTCATGCGCCCCCCGGCCAGCAGCCGCCGGACCTTCTCCCGGTTGGTCGCCGACCAGTTCGACCCCGGCCGCCGGGGCACGAACCGGATCGCGTACCGCTGGTCGTCGATCCCCTTGGTCTGGGTGTCCACCCACCCGTGACACAGGGCCACGTCAAGCAGCTCGTCGAAGGTCACGGTCTGGCGCCCGGACGCCTTCTTGTAGATGGCGACGATCCGTTCCCGCTCGTCCGCCCCGTGCTCGGCCAGCCACCGGTCGAAGTCGTCGGCCGAGAAGCAGAGGGTCGCCTGGGTCACGTCGAGCGGGCTCATCGCGGGCCCATTCTGACCGACCCAGGCGACCCCTGCCCGCCGGTCAGGGGCCCAGGTCGAGCACGTAGAGGTTGCTGTGCCCGTCGGTGTTGTCGTTGGAGCCGAGCATGACCCGGCCGCCGGTGACGGCGATGGACGACCCCAGGTAGAACTGGTCGGGCCCGAGCTAGGTCAGCGACAGCGGCAGGCAGACGGCCGCGCCGCAGCCGCGGGCGTCGAAGGCGTAGACGCCGGCGTCGACCGGGACGCCCGAGGCCGGGCCCTTGCCGACGAACACGACCCCGCCGGCGACCACCGGGGACGACTCGAACCCGGCGGCCGCGTCGGCCGAGGCGGCGGCGATCGTCGATCCGAGGAGCAGGCCGGCCAGCAGGAGCAGCAGGGACCGCGGACGCGCACGCATGGTGCCTCCCGAGGTGAGCGGCGGACCGGCGTCCCGCGAGCCGTCCGCGGAACAAAGGGAGAACGAGCGCAAGCACCCCGGGATTCCCGAACCCGGCCGTCCCCCTGCGGGGGAGTGTGGTCACATGGGCGTCATGGACCGGCTCGGGTACGTGATCTTGTTCGTGGCCGACCTGGAGCGGTCGGTCGCGTTCTACCGGGACGTGATCGGGCTGCCGTTCCGGCTGGAGGGTGACGGCTACGTCGAGTTCGCCACCCAGGGGGCCAGGTTCGGGCTGTACGACCGGAACCGGCTGGCGGAGCTGACCGGGCAGGGGAAGGAGCCGCCCGAGCATCCCGGTGGGGAGGTGGTGCTGCTGGTCGAGGACGTGGACGCCGAGGCGGCGCGGCTGCGGGCGGCCGGGGCGACCATCCTCAGCGGCCCGGTGGACCGGCCCTGGGGCCACCGGACGGTGCACGTCGAGGACCCGGACGGGTTCGTGGTGGAGCTGGCTGAGGAAATCCCGCGGCAACCGTCGCAGGGCCGACGGTAGACTCGGCCGACCGCCAGGAGCGTCCGAAGGAACTGTCCCCATGCCGATCAGCCGTGCCGACGTCGAGCACGTCGCCCGCCTCGCCCGCCTCGCCCTGACCGATGAGGAGCTCGACCGCTTCCAGGCCCAGCTGTCGGTGATCCTGGAGGAGGCCGAGAAGA
>DASZON010000218.1:0-2212 GCA_035550755.1 Actinomycetota bacterium
CTGCCCCGGGGCTCGGCCTCGGCGCGGAGCACGCCCAGCAGCCGCCGCATCTCGACCAGGGCCTGGCGGCTGGTCGCCTCGACCGCGGCCAGCGCCTTGCGGGCCTCCTCGGGCTGGCTGTCGAGCACGTGCACCCCGACCCCGGACTGCACGGCGATGATGCTCATGCTGTGGGCGACCACGTCGTGCAGCTCGCGGGCGATCCGCAGCCGCTCCTCGGTGACGGCCCGCCTGGCCAGCTCCTCCCGGGCCGCCTCGAGCTCGGCCGCGCGCTCCCGGGCGGCCACGACCGCCTCCTGGCGCCGCCGGGTCCCGTCCCCCAGCCACCAGGCGGCGGCCATGATCAGCCCGTCGACGACCACGGTGCTGGCGTCGCCGATCGCGCCCGGGTTGACCAGCCAGACCACCAGCAGCAGGGCCTCGGTGGCGGCCAGGCCGGCCAGCGAGACCCGGCGCGGGCAGTGGGCGGCGGCGGTGTAGACGTAGATCAGGATGCTGAACGACAGGGCGACCAGGCTGAGGCCGAGGGCGGCGAACGCCGCCCCGGTGAGCAGGGCCCAGGCCAGCACCCGCAGGGGATAGCGGCGGCGGACGGCGATCGGCAGGGTGTGGGCCGCCACCAGCAGGTAGGCGGCCCAGGCCAGCGGCGACCCGGGGTCGAAGGGGAGGAACGAGGCCAGCAGGGCGAAGCAGGCGGCGGCCATGACCGCCGCCAGCAGGCCGTCCAGGAGGAAGGGCCCGGCGGCCCGCAGCCGCTCCCGGGTGTCGGCGGTGCCCATCGCCGCACCGTACCGCGCCCGGGGGCCGCCCGCGTCATCCTCGCGGCCGACGCAGGCCTTCGGCCGGGGGATGTACGCGGGCCGGGCCGCTCAGCCGGCCCCGGCCCCGGCCGCCTCGGCGTACCAGGCGAGCAGCTCCTTGGCGCCCTCGCCGTAGCCGCGGCCGATCTCCTCGCCGCCGGTGAGCCGCTCCCAGCCGCGGACGTTGATGGTCACCACGGTCCCGGTGGCCGCCGGGTCGAAGGTGACCTCGATCTCCATCTCCTCGCCGGCCGGCCAGTCGGCCTGGCGCCAGGAGTAGGCGACCCGGCGCCCGGGCTCCCACACCCTGACCCGGCCGATCTCGAACCCCTCGCCGCTGGCCTCGTCGTAGACCTCGACGAAGCGGCCGCCCACGAACGGCTCGATCCGCAGCCCACGGGCCCGCTCGCGGTCGTTCCAGTACCAGCTGTCCCGCCTCCACCAGCGGTTGATCTCGGCCGTGTAGAGCCGGAACGCGGCCGCCGGGCCGACCGGCACCTCGACCGACTGGCTGACCGTCTGCGCCTGGTCCATCTATGGCCCCTCCTCGGGTCGGGCGGCGGTCTCCTGCTCGACGAACGAGCGGAACTGCTCCAGGTGGTCGGCCCAGAAGCGGCGGACCTCGTCCAGCCAGCCGGCAAGGGGGTCCAGCGACCCCTGGCGCAGCCGGTAGCTGCGGCCCCGGCGGTCGCCGTCGGGCCGCTGCTCCTCGACCAGCCCGTGCTCGCGCAGCACCCGCAGGTGGCGGCTGATCGCCGGCTGGCTGACCGGGAAGGCGGCCACCAGCTCCCCGACCCGCCGGGGTCGCTCGGCCAGCAGCTCGACCATCCCGCGGCGGGTCGGGTCGGCCAGCGCCGCCAGGGCGCCGCCGACCGGGGTTTCGGACCGATCCATAACGCTGTTGTTATACATCTGGCTCGGGGGCCGGCACAAGTGGCGGGCGCCGTCGGGCTGCGCGAAGATGCCGTCATGATCGAGCAGCCTTCCCAGCAGCCGTCCGAGCCGCCCGTCCCCGGCGTGGTCGTGGTCGGTGAGCCGAACCAGCCCGCCGAGTCGCAACCGACCGAGTCCGTCCCCAGCCCGGCCAAGGTGATGCGCATCGGCGCCATGGTCAGGCAGCTCCTCGAGGAGGTCCGCCACGCACCGCTGGACGAGGCGGGGCGGGACCGGATGCGCGAGATCTACGACATCTCCGTCCGCGAGCTGGCCGACAGCCTCTCCCCGGACCTGGCCGAGGAGCTGGGCCGGGTCGCCCGCCCCTTCACCGGCGACGAGACCCCGAGCGAGGCCGAGCTCCGGGTCGCCCAGGCCCAGCTCGTCGGCTGGCTCGAAGGCCTCTTCCACGGCATCCAGGCCACCCTGTTCGCCCAGCAGGTGAACGCCCGCAACCAGCTCGAGGAGATGCGCCGCCG
>DASZON010000219.1:0-5640 GCA_035550755.1 Actinomycetota bacterium
GGTGGTGCTGTACCTGCGCGAGCCGGTGGCCCTGCCGGCGGTGCTGCTGCCGGCGGCGACCCTGTGGCTGGCCTACCGCCTGGCCGAGCGGCAGATGCAGGAGCGCGACCGCTTCCAGCACCTGTACGAGGTCGGCCAGGCCTTCGCCTCCTCGCTGGTGCTGGAGGAGGTGCTGCCCAACGTGCTCCCCAAGGTGGCCCGGCTGTTCGGGGCCGAGGAGGCCCACCTGCTGTTCGCCCAGGGGGCTGGCCGGCCCTTCGGGGCCATCCACGGCCCCGACGGCTTCCGCTTCGGCCCGGCCGACCCGCCCGACCTGGCCGCCCTGGCCCTGCTGGGCGCCGGGACCGGGCCGGTCGTGGGCCGCCCCGGCCAGGCCCCGGCGGGCTGGCGGGAGGTGCTGGTCGCCCCCCTGGTCGCCCAGGGCCGCCACCTGGGGGTGATGGTCCTCGGCAACCTGCAGGGCCCCGACGGGCATGCCGGGGCCGGCATGCGGCTCAGCCGCCAGGACCTCCAGCTGCTCTCCCCCCTGGCCTCGGGGCTGGCCGTCACCCTCGGCAACGCCACCCAGGTCGCCCAGATCAAGGAGGAGAAGTCGACCCTCGAGCAGATCCTGGGCCTGTCCTCGGACGGCATCCTGCTGCTGGACGGCAAGGGCCGGGTCCGGGTCTGGAACCAGGCCATGGAGCGGATCACCGGGGTACCGGCCGACGAGGCGGTCGGCCTGCCCTACAACGAGTGGCTGGCCGGCCGCGACCACGACGGCAGGCCGGTCCGGCTGGAGGACCTGCTGGCCGCGGCCACCCCGGAGCGTCCCCGGGCCTCCTCCGAGGTGCAGATCCGGACCTCGGAGGGGCTGGAGCGGTGGCTGCGCTGCAACCACTCGCTGCTCTACGAGGGCGGGGAGTGGACCACCGACGTGGTCATCGTCCACGACGTGACCCGCATCCGGCAGGCCGAGCGGGCCAAGACCGACTTCGTGGCCACCGTCTCCCACGAGCTGCGCACCCCCATCACCCCGATCAAGGGCTACGTGGAGATCCTCCAGGCCCGCGGGCCCAACCTGTCCGAGGAGCGGCGCCAGGACATGCTCCGGATCGTCGCCGAGCGCGCCGACCACCTGGCCCGGCTGGTCGAGGACCTCCTGCTGGCCTCGCGGATCTCCTCCGAGCCGGGCGGGGCGGCCGTGGTCGACATGCGGCGCGAGTGCA
This sequence comes from Actinomycetota bacterium, assembly GCA_035550755.1. Classification (GTDB taxonomy): domain Bacteria; phylum Actinomycetota; class CALGFH01; order CALGFH01; family CALGFH01; genus CALGFH01. Next base: position 1,209 of record DASZON010000219.1, read on the forward strand.
CCGACCTGGCCGAGGCGGCCCGGCGGGCGGCCGTCGACTGGCGGCGGGCCCCCGACAGCCGGCTGGAGCTGGAGCTGCCCGACGGGCCGCTCGAGGTTGACGCCGACCCCCTGCGGCTGGTCCAGGTGCTGGCCAACCTCATCTCCAACGCCCACAAGTACTCCCCGACCGACCAGGAGGTCCGGCTGCGGGTGTGGCGGGACAACGGCTGGGCCATGGCCGCCGTGGCCGACCGGGGCCGCGGCATCCCCCGCGAGGAGCTGGACCGGGTGTTCGAGAAGTTCCACCGGGTCGAGGACCCGATGACCATGACCACCGGCGGCACCGGCCTCGGGCTCTACATCGCCCGCGAGCTGACCCGGGCCATGGGTGGCGAGATCGAGGCGACCAGCGCCCCCCGCCGGGGATCGACCTTCACCGTCCGCCTGCCGATCGCCCGGCGGGCCGAGGCCGGCGAGGACCCCGCCCCGTCCGGGTGCGACCGGCCCGACGACGGCCCACCCCCGGTGACCAGGGCCCGGCGGGCCGCCGACCCGCTCTGCCGCTGCTCCTGACGCCTGCTCTGGTGACTGTCCCTCCAGCAGGCGGTGGTGCACAATCCTCGGCGTGGACAGATCCGGAGGGGAGCGGGGCGCCACCGCCGTCACCTACGCGTTGATGGTCGCGATCATCGCTGTGCTGCTGGTCGGCGGGATCTTCGCTCTCGGGGGGAGCATCCAGCGGGTCTTCGACCACGGCGGCAGCTGCGTGGCCAGGCCCAGCGAGTGCGAGGGCGAAGGCGGGGGCGGCAACGGGAACGGCGGCGGCAACAACGGCACGACCACCTCGAGCCGCCCGGCGTCCACTACCACCAGCACCACCTCGACGACCGGCCCCTGAGCGGCCAGCTAGCGGTTGGCCAGGCGGTCGAGGCCGGTCGTGGCCACCTGCTGGAGGCTCTCGAGCTGGGCCGCCAGCACCTTGGCGCCCAGGTCGGACAGGCGGTAGGGGCGGCGGCGGTCGTCGGCCGGCAGCGCTTCGATCAGCCCCTGGTGCTGGAGGCGGGCCAGGGCGCCGTAGAGCGTGCCCGGGCCCAGGGTGACGCCCGCGAACCCCTGGATGTCCTTGGTCATGGCGTAGCCGTGCTTGGGGCCGTCGGCCAGGCTCGACATGACCAGCAACGACGGGTCGGAGAACCGCCCGTGATCACCGAGGTTGTCGACCGCCATGCCCCCCACCCCCTAGGGACGCCAGCCTCAGTGTCGAACCAGCGCCGACCCCGGTCAAGCGCGCCGGCGGCTCCCGGATGCTGTTAGCTTGGGTCATGGGCCGGGTTTGGGCGGCGACCCGGGAGGTCAATCTGGCGGCAGGAACCGCCATCGACATCTCAGGCGAGGTAGCACCATGGGGATGAGAAAACGGCTGGCCCAGCTTGCGCTCTTCATGTTGGCGCTGCCCCTGATCGGCTGGGGGCTGGAGCAGCTGGCCAAGCGGGCCGACGAGCGCCGGGCCGGCTCCGGCCGGTGGCTGCACACCGGGTCGGACTTCGCCCACGGCATGGGCCGCGGGCCGCTGTCCTCCCGGCTCCGGACCCCCCGCCGGTAGCTCCCCTAGAATTCCGTCGGCCCGTCATCCGGCTGGCCGGGGGGAGCAGGTGGGAGGAGCATGAGGACCGCATCGCGCATCGGCTCCGGCCTGGTGGGCTGGCGCCGGCTGACCGTTGTCGCCGCCCTGGCCGACGCGGTCGTCCTGTTCGGCTACGGCCTCGCCAGGGGCGACCGGGAGTCGCTCGGGTTCGCGGTGGTCATGCTGGTCGGGCTGGGCCTGCTGCGGTTCGGCCGGGGCCTGCTGGGGCTGCTCGTGATGGCCGCCCTGTTCGTGAACATCATGTTCTGGATGTTCCCCGTGGCCAACGGCAACGCCACCTACCGGGTCGGGCCGGTGGACCTGCTGATCCCGGGGTCGCTGGTCGCCTTCTCGCTGGCCGGGCTGATCGGGGCCCTTGGCTCGATCATCCACCTCCGGGACCAGGCGGCCGGGCGGGCCGCGGCCGGGCCAACCGGCGTGCTGGCGGTGGTGTTCATCGTCGCCAGCCTGGGGCTGGTGTGGGCCATGTCCAAGGCCGAGGCCCAGGTCGTCCCGGCGGGCGCGAGCGAGGTCGAGACGGTCAACGTCGCCTTCGTCCCCAAGTCGTTCGAGGCACCCGGCGGCAAGGTGACCGTGGCCGTCCACAACCGCGACCTGTTCTGGCACACCTTCACCATCGACGCCCTCAAGGTGGACATCCGGGCGCCGGTCGGCCAGGTGCGCTCGGCCACCTTCGAGGCCAAGCCGGGCACCTACACCTACTACTGCCGCATCCCCGGGCACGCCACCCTAGGCATGCGCGGCACGCTCCGGGTCGGCTGACCCGCTGTCCCGCGAGCGGTCCGGTCCCGGCGGCTCAGATCGAGTCGTCAACGGTCACGAACCCGTAGCCGCGCCGCTTGAGTTCGGCGACGATCCCGAGCAGGGCGTCGGCGTCGAGGGTCGAGCCGTCGGTCGGGTGGGAGCCGACGTGCATGAGCACGATCTCGCCCGGCCGGAGGTTGGCCAGGACCCGGTTGGTCACCGTCTGGACGCTCTGGCCGCCGGAGGTGCCCATCCAGCCGAGGGTGTCCACGGTCCAGCGGATCGAGCCGTAGCGCAGCCCGTTGACGATCGCCATGGTCCGGTCGTCGCGGTCGCCGAACGGGAAGCGGAACATCGGCCGGGGGTTGTACTTGGTCGAGCCCTGGATGATGCGCTCGGCCCTGCTGATCTCGTTCCGGACGGCCGTATCCGAGAGCGCCGGCAGGTGGGGGTGGGTGTCGCTGTGGTTGCCGACCGGGTAGCGGACCGCGATCCGGCGGGCGTCGGCCGGGAAGGCGTCGACCCAGTCGCCGGTGAGGAAGAAGGTCGCCGGCACGCAGTTCGACTCGAGGGTGGACAGGATCGAGGGTACGGCGCTGGCGTTGGCGCCGGCGTCGAAGGTCAGGGTGACCACCTTCTGGGTGGTGGCCAGGGTGCTGAGCTCGGTGCCCCTGAGGGCGGCGGGCAGGCCCTTGCCGCCCCGGCCACGGGTGATCGCCCCAGGGGCGGCGAAGCCGAGGTCGCAGCCGAGCCCGTAACTGAAGGTGAGGTCGGCCGGGCCGGCCGTGTTGCTGTTGCGCAGGCTCCAGGAGCTGCGCCGCTTGACGCCGACGGTGTCGACGCCGTCGCCGTTCCAGTCGCCGACCACCCGCTGGTCGGAGGCCTGGCCGAAGTCGAACGCGGGCACGGTGGTGGTCACCGCGGGGTCGTTGGTGGTGCGCAGGAACCAGGTGGTGCCGCGGGCCACCCCGGGGGGGTCGCTGCCGTCCCCGTTCCAGTCGCCGGCCAGGGCCAGGTCCGAGGCGAACCCGTAGGCGAAGCTGACGTCGGCCACGCCCGGGCTGGCGTTGGTGTTCTTCAGGTACCAGGTGCTGCCCCTGACCACCCCGGGGGTGTCGGTCCCGTTGCCGTCCCAGTCCCCCACCACCGGGTAGTCGCTGGGGAAGCCGTAGGAGAAGCTGATGTCGGGCGCCCCGGCGCTGAGGCTGTTGCGCAGCATCCAGGTCGACCCCCGGACGACCCCGGGCGTCACCTCGCCGTCCCCGTCCCAGTCCCCCATCAGCTGGACGTCGCCCGCCTGCCCGTAGGCGAAGGTGTGGTCGGCGGCCCCGCCGGTCAGCGTGTCCCGCACGAACCAGCTGTTCCCCCGCACCACCACCGGCCGGGTCCCCCCGACCGCCTGCGCCACAGCCCCCGCCACCGCCGCCCGGGCCCCGGCCGCCGCCCGGACCCGGCCGTGGCCTCCGCCCCGGCGGGGCTCACCAGGACCACCGCCAGGGCGGCCGCCATCAGGGCCGTCCACCTGGCCCGGTTGCTCCTGCGCATCGGCCTCCCCCTGTGGTTCCAGAGCAAGGACACTATTGCCACGTTTGCGCCGTGTCCAGGCAACTTCGCGGTCTGTGGACAAAGTGCGGTGCGACCGGTATTGCCTGCCCTGGTTGTGGGTATCTCTCTGCTGGCGCCTCGGCTCTGATCGCTCCCCCGGGCAGGGCCGGGGCGTCGCCCGACCGCCCGGCGGGATCTACGGTGGATGGGGGGTGGTGGCGTGGCGGACGGTCGTCGTCCAATTGAAAGGATGAGCGATCACCCCATCCCGCATCCGCGGCCGACCACGCCCCGCCTGCGGGGACTGCTCCACCAGGTCGCGTTCCTGGCCTCGATCCCGGCCGGGGCGGCGCTGCTGCTGGCCGCCGGCTCGGGACGGGCCCGCCTGGCCGCCCTGGTGTACGTGGTCAGCCTGGCCGCCATGTTCGGGTCCAGCGCCGCCCTGCACCGCCGCCGCTGGTCGGCCAGGGCCTGGCTGCGGATGGACCGCCTGGACCGGGCGATGATCTACGTGCTG
>DASZON010000220.1:0-13306 GCA_035550755.1 Actinomycetota bacterium
CAGCTCGCCGAGCAGGTAGCTCTGGTAGTAGACGGGGGCGACGGCCAGGTGGATCTTGCTCGCCCAGTCGGGGGCGGTGCGGCCCTCGGGGCGGCGCACCCCCTGGAGGGACTCGACCAGGTCCCACCAGGTGCCGGTCAGGTCGCGGCCCGGGTCGGCGTACAGGGCCCGCTCGAAGCCGACCACCACCAGGCACCAGCGGGCGAAGACCAGCTGGCCGGTGCGCAGCACCTGGCGGCTGGGCCCGGCCAGGTCCCTGACGGTCGCCTGGTCGGCGCCGAGCACGCCGAGGAGGAACTCGGGGTCGCGCCGCAGCCGGCCCAGCATCAGGGCCACCGCCTCGGTGACCAGCGGCTGGGGTGGCTTGCGGAGCACCCAGGGCAGGGAGCGGTCGATGTGGTCGTCGTAGACGGCGTGGCCGACCTCGTGCAGGAGCACGTCCAGCCACTCCTCGCCAGGGGCCAGGTTGGCCAGCACCCGGATGTCCCCGTGCCGGTCGACGTCCAGGCAGAAGGCGTGCTGGTCCTTGCCCGGCCGGGGCTGCAGGTCGGAGCGGTCCAGCAGGTGCCGAGTCTCCAGCCCCATGCCGTCGTAGGCGGCCACGGTCAGGGCGACGGTGTCGGTCCCGGTCAGCAAGGGGCCGAGGTCGGCGTCGGCCTCGCCGTCGTAGCGCTGGAAGAACAGGTCGCCGTAATGCCAGGGCCGCAGGGCCTCGACGGGGACCCCGAAGCGGGCGCCGAGGCGGCCGTCGAGCTCGGCCTTGACGGCCCCGTACGGCTCCCGGGTCGCCGCCTCGACCTCGGCAAGGGTCGCCTCCAGCCAGGCCTCGTCGATGTCGCCGGTGGCCAGGGCGAAGGCGAACCAGTCGCGGTAGCCGCGCTCCCGGGCGATCCGGTTGCGCAGCTCGACCAGGGCGAGCACGTCGTCGGCGACCACCGCCCCGATCTGCTTGCCGGCCTCCCAGGCGGCCCGCCGCTCGGCGAGGTCGCCGGAGTCGGCCAGGACCCGCTCGAGCTCGTTGTTGGGCACCTCCCGGTCCCCCATCCGGCCCCGCACGCTCGAGAAGGCGTGCTCCACCCGGGTCTGGAGGGCGACCAGCTCGGCCCGGTCGGCCTCGGGGATCTGGTTGGCGAGCAGGTCGAGCTGGGCCTGCTCCAGGGCGCGGCGGACGCGGGGCCCACCGGACCCGGCCGGCCCGTCGGCCAGGGCGCCCTGGACCTCGGCGAACAGCCCGGGGTCGGCCAGGGCCCGCAGCCAAGCCTCCTCGGCCCGCTGCCTGGCCGCCGAGGTCTCGGGGCTGGCGTCGGTCGAGGCAGCCCAGAAGGCCCGGTGCAGGTCGCGCTCCAGCGGGGCCAGGCGCTCGGTGAGCCGCCGCAGGACGGCGTCGGGGTCGGCGGGCATGGCGGCAGCGCTCCGGGGCGACGGGACGGTCGGACGGCTCTACTGTAGTGGGATGCGCTACCGCTACGTCGTCCGCATCGGCCCCCAGGACGTGGGCCAGCGGGTGGTCGTCCGCTGGCGCCGGCCGGCGCCCGGCGGCGGCGACGAGGTGGCCGACGTGGTCGGCCCCCTGGAGGCCGCCGACGAGGACGGGTTCGCGGTCCGCAACCGCCGCGGCGAGCTGGTCCGGATCCCCCGGGAACGGGCCCTGGCCGCCAAGGTCGTGCCCCCGCGCTAAGGTGCCTGCCATGCTGGCCGTGACCAACACCCTGACCAGGGCCAAGGAGCCGCTGCGGCCGCGCACGCCCGGCACGGTGGCCATGTACACCTGCGGGCCGACCGTCTACCGCTACGCCCACATCGGCAACCTGCGCACCTTCCTGGTCGCCGACCTGCTCCGCCGGGCCCTGGAGGCGGACGGGCTGGAGGTCCGCCAGGTCCAGAACATCACCGACGTCGGCCACATGACCAACGAGGAGTTCGACCGGGGCGAGGACCGGATGCTGGTCTCGGCCCGGCTGGAGGACAAGTCGCCGGCCGAGATCGCCGCCTACTACACCGAGGCGTTCCTGGCCGACGCGGCCGCCTTCAACCTCCAGCCGGCGGCCGCCTACCCGCGGGCGTCGGAGTACGTCCCCCAGATGCAGGAGCTGGTGGCCAGGCTGCTCGAGGGCGGCCACGCCTACGAGGTCGACGGCAACGTCTACTTCGCCGTGGAGTCGTTCCCCGGCTACGGGCGGCTGTCCGGCAACACCCTGGAGCGGCTGCGGGCCGGGCACCGCCAGGAGGAGCCGGACCCGCGCAAGCGCCACCACGCCGACTTCGCCCTGTGGAAGGCGGCCGGACCGGGCCGGCTGGTCAAGTGGCCCTCGCCGTGGGGCGACGGCTACCCGGGCTGGCACATCGAGTGCTCGGCCATGTCCCTGGCCACCCTGGGCGAGCACATCGACGTCCACACCGGCGGCGAGGACAACGTCTTCCCCCACCACGAGGACGAGATCGCCCAGTCCGAGGCGGTGGTCGGCCACCAGGTGGTGACCGCCTGGGTCCACGGCCGGCACCTGCTCACCGAGGACTTCAAGATGTCCAAGTCCAGGGGCAACTTCCTGTCCCTGCGGGAGCTGACCGAGCGGGGCCGTACCCCCCTGGCCGCCAGGCTGCTGTTCCTCCAGGCCCGCTACCGGTCCCCGCTCAACTTCACCTGGAGCGCGGTGGCCGGGGCCGAGCGGGCCCTGGAGCGGCTGCGCGCGCGCATGGCCGCCTGGGCCAGTGACCCCGGCGGCGGCGACGGCCCCGGCCCGGCCGGCGACCCGGCCCGCGACCCCGGCGCTGGCGCCGGCGGCTACGAGCGGCGGTTCTGGGCCGCCGTCCACGACGACCTCGACACCCCGACCGCCCTGGCCGTCCTGCACGAGCTGGAGGCCGACGAGTCGCTGGCCCCGGCGGCCCGCTTCGCCGCCGTGGCGCGCCTTGACCGGTTCCTCGGCCTGGACCTGGACGCCGAGGCCGGCCAGGCCCTGCCCGCCGGGGCCGAGGGGCTGATCGCCGAGCGCGAGGCGGCCCGGGCGGCCAGGGACTTCGCCGCCGCCGACCGCCTCCGCGACCGGCTGGCCGCCATGGGGGTCGTCGTCACCGACACGCCCACCGGCACCAGCTGGCGCCTGCGCCCCTGATCCCGGCGGTTGCCGGCCGGGTAGTCGTATGCTGCAAGGGACACCCGACCCCGGGCGCTGGAGCGTGAGCGATGGGACTGATGCGGCGGTTCTCCAACATCTTCAAGGCCAAAGCCTCGAAGACGCTGGACAAGTACGAGGACCCGAGGGAGACCCTCGACTACTCCTACGAGCGCACCCTGGAGATGCTCCAGAAGATGCGCCGGGCGGTGGCCGACGTGGCCACCTCGCGCAAGCGCATCGAGCTCCAGGCCCAGCAGCTCCAGCGGTCCGCGGCCAAGCTCGAGGGGCAGGCCAAGCAGGCCGTCTCCCAGAACCGCGAGGACCTGGCCCGCGAGGCCCTGACCCGCCGCCAGGGCATCGCCACCCAGCTCACCGACCTCCAGGCCCAGCACGACCAGCTCAAGGCCGAGGAGGCCCGGATGGTCGAGGCCTCCCAGCGCCTCCAGGCCAAGGTCGACGCCTTCCGGATCCGCAAGGAGACGATGAAGGCCAACTACACCGCGGCCGAGGCCCAGACCAAGGTCAACGAGGCCATCTCGGGGATCGGCGAGGAGATGGGCGACGTCGGCCTGGCCATGCAGCGGGCCGAGGACAAGGTGGCCCAGATGCAGGCCCGCTCCGGCGCCCTGGACGAGCTGATGGCCTCGGGCGCCCTCGACGACGCCTCCATGTCCAGCGACCGGCTCCAGGCCGAGCTGGACCGCGGGTTCGCCGAGCCGGCGGTCGAGGCCGAGCTGGCCCGGCTCAAGGGCGAGCTCACCGGGGGCAGCACCACCGCCAAGCAGCTCGACGCCCCCGCCGACGACGCCGCCGCCCCCGCGACCGCCCCGGCACCTGCCGAGGCCCCGGTCGAGGAGGAGCGGCGATGATCGTCCGGATCAGCGGCGAGGGCCAGTTCGAGGTCCCCGAGAGCCACGTGGACGAGCTCAACCGGCTCGACGACGACCTCACCAAGGCGGTCGACGCCGGCGACGAGGCCCAGTTCACCGCCGCCCTCGAGGCCCTGCTGGCCAGTGTCCGCACCGCCGGCGAGGAGCTCCCGGCCGACTGGATCGGCCCCTCCGACCTGGTCCTTCCCAGTCCCGACGCAACCATTCACGAAGTTCACGAGGTCCTCGGCGACGAGGGGCTCATCCCGGGGTGACGCACTGATGGCACGAACGCGGTTCCCGGCCGACCACGGCCTGACGAGCCGCATGGTCGGCACCATGTTCCTGCTCGGCCTGCTGTACGTGGTCTTTGTGGCCGTGCTCATCGCAATCCTGAAGAGCTGGCTGCTGATCGTCCTGATCGCCGGCGGGTTCCTGTTCTTCCAGTACTTCTTCTCCGACCGCCTGGCCCTGACGGCCATGCGGGCCCACGAGGTGTCGCCCGAGCAGGCGCCCGAGCTGCACCAGATGGTGGACCGGCTCTGCGCCCTGGCCGACATGCCCAAGCCCAAGGTCGCGATCGCCGACTCCGACATCCCCAACGCCTTCGCCACCGGTCGCAACCAGCAGCACGCCGTGGTCTGCGTGACCACCGGGATCATGCGCCGGCTGTCCGCCCCCGAGCTGGAGGCGGTGCTGTCGCACGAGCTGTCCCACGTCGCCCACCGCGACGTGGCCGTGATGACCATCGCCAGCTTCCTCGGGATCCTGGCCGGGTTCGTGGTCCGGTCCTCGATCTACGCCGGCGCCTGGGGCGGGGGTGGCTGGGGCCGCTCCAACGACCGCGACAACAACGCCGGCGCCGTGATCCTGCTGGTGGTCCTGGCCTCGGCGGTGGTGTACGCGCTCAGCTTCCTGCTGACCCGGCTGCTGTCGCGCTACCGGGAGCTGTCGGCCGACCGGTCCGGGGCGATCCTCATCGGCCGCCCCTCGCTGCTGGCCTCGGCCCTGGTCAAGATCACCGGCGACATGGGCCGGATCCCCACCCGCGACCTGCGGGCGGCCGAGCCCCTCAACGCCTTCTTCTTCGCCCCGGCCCTGGCTCCCGGCTTCAGCTTCTCGACCCTGTTCGCCACCCACCCGCCCCTGGAGCGGCGCCTCGAGCAGCTGGAGCGGCTGGAGACCCAGCTGGGCCGGCCGGCGTGAAGTTCCTGGACGCGCTGCTGGGCCGGAGCAAGCCCGCCCAGCCCAAGCTGGACGCCCTGTTCGGGGTCACCGGGGCCGCCATCGGCCTGGAGGCGGCGGCCGGGATGAAGCCGACCGGCCAGGCAGCGGTCTGCTTCAAGCCCGCCTCCGGGCAGGGGTTCGCGGCCGCCTCCGAGGAGCTCAAGGGCCTGCTGGACCTGGCCGTGGCCGAGGCCGGGTCGAAGCTGGAGGTCACCGACGACCGCTACGGCTACCGCTGGATCGTCATCACCGACCCGGAGATGGAGGACCTGGTCACCAGCGTCCACCTGGTCAACTCGACCCTGGAGCAGTACGGCTTCGGTCCCCAGCTGCTCTGCTCGGTGTTCGGCTTCAAGGACGACCACGGGCAGCGGTTCCACCTCGTCTACCTCTACAAGCGGGGGACGTTCTACCCGTTCGCCCCGCTGGACGGCGAGCGCCGCGACAACGAGCTGGAGCTGCGGGTCAAGGCCTCCCTGGGCGGCGACCTGCCGGTCGAGCCCGAGCTCGCCCGCTGGTTCGGGCTCTGGGGAATCCCGCTCGGCTGATAGCCTTGCTGTGCCGGGCGGCGCAACGGTGCCCCGCCGGAACCGCCAGGAGGAGCGCGTGCGCGAGGGGAATCTGGTCGTGGTGGCCCTTGGCGGGAACGCCATCTCACCCCCGGGAAGCGCCAGCCCCATCCCGGCCCAGTACGAGCGGACCCTGGAGACGGCCGAGCACCTGGCCCACCTGACCGCCCGGCCGCTGGTCGTGACCCACGGCAACGGCCCCCAGGTCGGCAACGTGCTGCTCCGCAGCGACCTGGCGGCCGGTCTGCTGCCCCGGCTGCCCCTGGACACCTGCGTGGCCGATACCCAGGGGGGCATGGGCTTCATGCTCCAGCAGTGCCTCGACAACGCCTTCCGCCAGGCGAGGGTGGCCCGGCGCACGGTCACCGTGGTCACCCGCACCCTGGTCGACGCCGGCGACCCGGCGTTCGCCGCCCCGTCCAAGCCGATCGGCAACTTCTACGACGAGGCCGAGGCCCGACGGCACATGGCCGTCTCCGGTTGGGCGATGCGCGAGGACGCCGGCCGGGGCTGGCGGCGGGTCGTGCCCTCGCCCGAGCCAAGGGAGATCCTGGAGCTGCCGGCCATCGAGGCCCTGCTCGGCACCGGCGCGGTGGTGGTCGCGGCCGGCGGCGGCGGGATCCCGGTGGTCCGGGAGGCCGACGGCACCCTGACCGGGGTCGAGGCGGTGGTCGACAAGGACCTGGCCTCGGCCATGCTCGCCGCCAACCTGGGCGCCGAGGTCCTGCTCGTCCTCACCGGGGTCGAGCACGTGGCCGTCGACTTCGGCCGCGAGACCCAGCGCGACCTGCACGAGCTGGACGCGGCCACCCTGGCCGCCCACGCCGGGGCCGGGCAGTTCGCCCCCGGCAGCATGCTGCCCAAGGTCCAGGCCGTCCTGCGGTTCCTGGCCGGCGGCGGGCGGCGGGCGGTCGTCACCACCCCCGAGCTGTCGGAGAAGGCCCTGGCGGGCGAGATCGGCACCCAGGTGACGCTATAGCCGCCCGGAGGGGTGCCCCGAATCGCTACCTGGTCGCGCTCGTCTCGTTCCGGCTCGGTGGCCCCGACGGGGTGTCGGTGGTGGCCGACCACTGGGGCGAGGTGCTCCGCGGCCTCGGGCTGGCCGTCCGGACCGTGGCCGGGGCCGGGCGGGCCGACCGGCTCGTGCCCGGCCTGGCCATGGACGCCGCCCCCGGGCCGGAGCTGGCCGGAGCCCTGGCCAGCGCCCTCGAGGGGGCCGATCTGGTGGTGGTCGAGAACATCTGCTCGCTCCCCCGCAACCCGGCCGCCGCCGACGCCCTGGCCGGCCTGCTGGCCGGGCGGCCGGCCATCCTCCACCACCACGACCTGCCCTGGCAGCGGCCGGAGATCGGCGACCTTCCCGGCTGGCCGCCCGACGACCCGGCCTGGGGCCACGTCACCATCAACGAGCTCAGCCGCAAGCAGCTGGCCGAGCATGGCATCGCCGCCACCACCGTCTACAGCGGGTTCCCCGAGCCCGGCCCGGGCCGCCGCGAGCTGGCCCGGGGGCGGCTCGGGGTCGGCGGGGACCGGCGCCTGCTGCTCCAGCCGACCCGGGCCATCGCCCGCAAGAACGTCCCCGCCGGCCTGGCCATGGCCGAGGCCCTTGGCGCCGACTACTGGCTGACCGGCCCGGAGGAGGACGGCTACGGCCCCGAGCTGGCCCGCCTGCTGGCCGCCGCCACCTGCCGGGTCCACCGGCGCCTCCCGGCCGGCCTGACCATGGACGACGCCTACGCGGCCGGTGACGCGGTGGTGTTCCCCTCGACCTGGGAGGGGTTCGGCGCCCCGCTGATCGAGGCCTCGCTGCGCCGCCTCCCCCTAGCGGTCGGCGACTACCCGGTCGCGGCCGAGCTGGCCGCCTTCGGCTTCGCCTGGTTCCCGGCCGCCGACCCGGCCCCGCTGGCGGCCTTCCTCGACGACCCCGACCCGGCGCTGCTCGACGGCAACGCCGAGATCGCCCGGCTCCACTTCTCCATGGACGCCCTCACCAGCCAGGTCGCCGCGCTGCTGGACGCGGCCGGCTGGGACCGGCTGCTGCCGGAGGCGGGCTAGGACTCGCCGCCGATGTCGACGTGGTAGGCCTCGTAGACCAGGTCGAGGCCGCGCTTGCGGTGACGGACCAGGTCGGCGAACAGCCGCACGCTCCGGTCGCGCAGGGCGGTGGTGGCCTCGGGGGTGGTGGCGGTGGCGCACTCGGCCAGGCCCCGGCGGATGCCATCGGTGATCTCGGCGTGCTCGCGGCGGAACCGGGTCACCCGGTTGGCCAGGCGGGGGGCGTTCTCCAGGATCTCCTGGTAGAGGCCGCCAGGGGCCTCGGTGATCTCGACGTGGACGGCGAACACCTCCTGGAGGTGCTCCAGGGGCGGGGCCAGCCGGACGCCGAGGCGGTCCTGGCCGCCCAGTCCGTCCGGGTCGTCGGGCGTGGCCAGGGCCTCCTCGAGCTCGGCGATGGCCCGCCGCAGGCTGAGCCGCTGTCCCTTGGCCGCCTGGAGCGCGCTGGTGGACGCCTCGTAGGCCTCGCCGATCTCACGCTGCCGCATCTCGGCTCCTCCCGCGCGCCCCGCCGTCAGATGTCGCCGGGATGTCTGTCCCCCGGACGGTGGTCACGGGTGGTCCCGGAAGTGTGGCGGATATCGGGTCACTTGTCACCGTAGAACTTTGGTACTAGTCGTGCGAGGCCGGACGAAGTCCCCGCGGCCGCGGACCCCGCCTCAGCCGACCCGCGCGGCCAGGTCGGCCTCGCCCACGCGGTGGACGAGCACGCGGTTGGTCCCGCCCCGGCCGCCGGGGCTGCCGGCGACGACCACGATCAGGTCGCCGTGGACGAGCAGGCCCTCGCGGATGATGCGCTCGTCGGCATCGGCGATCATCCCCCTGACCTGGGTGCCCTTGCCCAGAGGGCTGGCCGACTCGACCCCCCAGAACAGGGCCATGCGCCGGCGGGCGGCCTCGGAGGTGGTCAGGCCGATGATCGGGGTCCGGGGCCGGAACCGGGAGACGTAGCGGGCCGTGGCCCCGGAGTCGGTGAAGGCCACGATCGCCTTGGCCTGGAGGTCGGCGGCCATCTGCACGGCCGCCCGGCTGACCGTGGCGGGCACGTCGAGCTTGCCCACCGACGGGGGCGGCGGGGCCGACAGGTACGGGGTGGCCTCGGCCTCCCGGGCGATCCGGGCCATGGTGGCCACCGACTCCACCGGGTACTGGCCGACGGCCGTCTCCTGGGACAGCATCACCGCGTCGGTGCCGTCGAAGATGGCGTTGGCCACGTCGCTGGCCTCGGCCCGGGTCGGGCGGGGGCTCGACACCATCGACTCCAGCATCTGGGTGGCGGTGATCACCGGCACCCCGAGCGAGTTGGCCCTGGCGATGATGTGCTTCTGGATCGGGGGGACCTTCTCCACGGCCAGCTCGACCCCGAGGTCGCCCCGGGCCACCATCACGGCGTCGGCGACCTCGAGGATCTCGTCCAGGCAGTCGATCGCCTCCGGGCGCTCCAGCTTGGCCACCACCGGGATGTCACCGCCGTTGTCGGCGATGGCCTGCTTGGCCTCGAGGACGTCGGCGGGCTTGCGCACGAACGACAGGGCCACGTAGTCGGCTCCGGCCTCCACGGCGGTGGCCACGTCGGCCCGGTCCTTGGCGGTCAGCGACGCCGCCGAGACGGCCACGCCGGGCAGGTTGACGCCCTTGCGAGACTTGACCACCCCACCCCGTTCGACCTCGCAGCGGACCCGCTCGCCCTCGACATAACGGACCCGCAGGCCGACGGCGCCGTCGTCGAGCAGGATCTGGTCGCCCTGGTGGACGTCGGCGGCCAGCTCGGGGTAGACGACCGGGATCTCGGTGTCGCGTGCCCGGTCGGCCCCGGCGACCAGCACGACCTCGCGTCCCGCGTCGACCCGGACGCCGTGGTCGTCGACCAGCCCGACCCGGATCTTGGGCCCCTGGAGGTCGACCAGGATGGCCAGGTTGTGGTGCAGCTCGTCGGCGACGGCCCGGACCAGCTCGAAGCGGGCCAGGTGGTCGGCCCGCTCCCCGTGGGAGAAGTTGAGCCGGACCACGTCCAGGCCGGCCGAGACCATGCCCCCGAGGACGTCGCGGTTGCTGGACGCCGGGCCGAGGGTGGCCACGATCTTGGTACGCTCGCTCATCGTGCTCGCAGTGTGGCACGAGTCGGCAGCGGCCGCGACGGTTGGCGGGCGACGCTGTCGGGTACTCCTGGCGGCAGACAAGGGAACCAGAGAGGTAGCCAGGCATGCGCTTCGACGAGGACAGCCAGCTCGACACCTCCCAGGTCCAGGACACCCGGGGCCGCGGGGGCTTCCCGCGCAGCGGCGGGGTGGCCATCGGCGGCGGAGCCGGGATCCTCGGGATCATCGTGTTCATCCTGCTCCAGCTGCTGGGCGGGGGGACGACCAGCTCCGGGGTCCTGCCCGGGGTCGACCAGGTCCAGGGCACCGACAGCAACCTCAGCGAGGAGTGCAAGACCGGGGCCGACGCCAACACCAAGCAGGACTGCCGGGTGGTGGCGGTGGTCAACAGCGTCCAGGACTACTGGTCGGCCGAGTTCCAGCGCCGCGGCAGCCAGTACCAGCTGGCCCCGACCCAGCTGTTCTCGGGCGCGACCCAGACCGCCTGCGGCACCGCCAGCGCCGACGTCGGCCCCTTCTACTGCCCCGGGGACAGGACGGTCTACATCGACCTCAGCTTCTACCAGGACCTCCAGACCAAGTTCGGGGCCAAGGGCGGCCCGTTCGCCCAGGCCTACGTGCTCGCCCACGAGTACGGCCACCACGTCCAGGACCTGGCCGGCACGATGGACAAGGTCGGCGGCTCCCGCAGCGGCGCCCAGAGCGGCTCGGTCCGCCTCGAGCTCCAGGCCGACTGCTACGCGGGCCTGTGGGCCAACCACGCCACCACCGAGCCCGGCCCCGACGGCGGCGACCCCCTGGTCGAGCGCATCACCGAGCAGGACATCGCCGACGGCCTCGACGCCGCCGCCGCCATCGGCGACGACACCCTCCAGGAACGGTTCCAGGGCCAGGTGAACCCCGACAGCTTCACCCACGGCACCTCGGCCCAGCGCCAGAAGTGGTTCGAGACCGGCTACCGCACCGGCGACCTCGCCCAGTGCGACACCTTCAGCGGCTCGATCTGACCCGCCGAACCCCTCCGGTCGCCGGCCCCTGGCCGGCCCCGTCAGACGGGTGAGCCCGCTTCGTAGGCCTGGCCGACGGCCTTGGGGGGACGGACCCGGCGGGAGAAGAGGGCGAGGACGATCAGGGTGACGATGTAGGGGAGGCTCTGGATGAAGGCGTTGTTGACCCAGTCCACCCGCAGGAACACGGTCAGGGCCTCGGTCCAGCCAAACAGCAGGCAGGAGAAGGTGATCCCGATCACCGACCAGTTGCCGAGGATGAGGGCGGCCAGGGCGATGAAGCCGCGGCCCTGGTTCATGCCCTCGCGGTAGAGGCCGACCAGCTCGATGGAGAGGTAGCCGCCTGCCAGGCCGGCGAAGCCGCCGGAGATGAGCACCCCGGCCCAGCGCATGCCCTTGACCCGGACGCCGAGGCTCTCGGCGGCCCGCGGGTTCTCGCCCGCCGAGCGCAGCCGCAGGCCGAACACGGTGCGGTTGAGCACGAACCAGGCGCCGGCCGCGAGCGCGACGGTCAGCAGCACCACCGGCGAGATGTCGCCGAGACCGGGGACGCTGATCTTGGGCAGCTGCTCGACCTGGGGCGACTGGGTGCCCTGGCCGTAGGCGACGATCGACAGGAACCGGGGGATCCCGATGGCCAGGATGTTGATGGCCACGCCGGAGACGATGTGGTCGACCCGGAAGGTGATGGTGGCCATGGCGTGGAGCGCGGCGGCGGCGACCCCGGAGGCGATGGCCAGCAGCAGCCCGACCACCGGTCCCCACTTGTACGCCCCCCAGGCACCGAACCAGGTGCCGAAGATCATCATGCCGTCGATGCCGATGTTGACGATGCCCGAGCGCTCGTTGAACACCCCGCCAAGGGTGGCCAGGTACAGGGGCACGAACGCCCGCAGGGCCGAGGCGATGGTGGCCAGCCCGAACAGCTGGACCAGGATGTCAGGCACGGTCGTGCTGCTCCCGGAGCTGGCGGCGGGCGGTCATGCGGCGCACCACCTCGTAGGCGATCACGATGGTGAGGATGATCACGCCCTGCATGATGGTCGTGACCTCCTTGGGGACGTCGGTGTTGAGCCCGATCCCGGACGAGGCCCGGTCCAGGAAGGAGAACAGCAGGGCCGCGGCCACGATGCCGGCGCCCGAGTTGCGCCCCAGCAGGGCGATGGCGATGCCGGTGAAGCCGTAGCCGCGGATGTAGTCGAGCTTCATGCGGTCGTCGATGCCGATCACGTCCTGGAGGGCGACCAGGCCGGCGATCGCCCCCGACAGCAGCATCGCCTTCATGATCATGGCGTTGCTGCGGATGCCGGACGGCTCGGCCGCCCGCGGGTTGGTGCCGAGGACCCGCAGCTCGAACCCGAAGCGGGTGCGGCGCACGGTCAGCGCGTACAGCACCGCGGCCACGATGGCGAGCACGAAGAACCAGGTCACCGGGGCCGACCCGCGGAAGTCGAAGCCGATCGAGTTGAAGAACGGCACCATCGACCCGACCTGGGCCGTCGGCTTGATCTGGGGAGTCTGCTGCTGGGCGATCGAGCCCTGCTGGTTGGGGTCCTTGAGCGCCCCGGACAGCAGGTAGAGCAGGATCGCGTTGGCCACGAAGTTCATCATGATGGTCGAGATGACCTCGTGGGCCCCCCGGTAGACCTTGAGCAGGGCCGGGACCGCGGCCCAGAGCACGCCCCCGGCCATCCCGGCCAGGATGGTCATGGGCAGGTGGATGGCGGTCGGGGCCGACACCTGGTAGCCGACGTAGCCGGCGCACAGGGCGCCGATGGCGTACTGGCCCTCGACGCCGATGTTGAACAGCCCGGCCTTGAAGGCGATGGCCACGGCCAGGCCGGCGAAGATCAGCGGGGTGGCCCGGCCGAAGATGAAGGCCACCGAGTTGCGGTTGAACAGCCCGTAGCTCCACATCGAGCGGCCGACGGCGGTGACGTCGCTCCAGCTCTGCTGGACGACCAGGATGACCAGGATGCCGATGATGGCCGCGATCAGCAGCGACACCGCCGGGGCGAGCAGCTGCAGGCCCCAGCCGCGGAGGCGCTGGCCCCAGGGCAGGCGGGCGGCGGCCTCCTCGACCTCGGGCTCGGGCGGCTCGGGCGGGGGCGGCGGCTTCTCTTCGACCTGCATGTCAGGCCACGTCCTCGTCGCCGCCGCGGGCGCCGGTCATGTAGAGGCCGAGCTCGGTCATGGTCGCCTCGTTGCCGGGGAACTCGGCCGCGATGCGGCCGTCGTGGATGACCCCGATCCGGTCGGCCAGGGCCAGGATCTCCTCCAGGTTGGAGGAGATCAGCAGCACGGCCACGCCCTCGTCGCGGGCCTCGACCAGCTCCTGCCAGACGAACTGGGTGGCCCCGATGT
>DASZON010000221.1:0-7961 GCA_035550755.1 Actinomycetota bacterium
CATGAAGTCGGGCATGTCGACCTTCGGCTCGGACGGAAGCTGCGGCTCGAACGCGCTCACAGGGGGGACCTCCCTCTCTGCGGGTGGGACCGGCGGGCGAAATCCTATCTCGCCGGACGACCCGCCCGGACGAGCGATAGCCTACCGCTCATGCCACAGACAACCGAAACCGGCGAGATCCGGCCAACCGTGCCCGCCGAGCAGTTCTTCGCCGTGGACATCCGCTCGGCCGTGGTCACCGCCGTCGAGCCGTTTCCCGAGGCCAGGCACCCGGCGTACAAGCTCCGCCTCGACCTGGGCCCCCTCGGCGAACGCGTCTCCAGCGCCCAGATCACCAGCTACGGCCCACAGGACCTGGTCGGGACGACCGTCGTCTGCGTCGTCAACTTCCCGCCCCGACGCATCGCCGGCTTCAAGTCCGAGGTCCTGGTCCTCGGCGTCTACGACCCCGAGGGCACCGTCGTCCTCCTCCGCCCCGACCGCCCAGTCCCCCCAGGCCACCGCGTCGGCTGACCCGCCGGACCCCGCAGTGGGGCCTCGGGGGGACCTAGCGGGTGGGGGTGAACGAAGCGGCTCGGCGGCGGGAGGCGCGGTGGGAGGGGCGGGCTTCGGGGCGGCCGCGGGCCTCGCCGGGGGGCCAGGCATGGCGGTGGCGGCCGGGGTCGTAGCGGACCTGGAGGACGGCCCCGCCGACCGCGGGGCTGGCCAGGCGGCCGCGGACGGCGACCAGCTCGGCCTTGCCGGCCGCCCCCTCGAGCCAGCGGGTGACCAGGCTGATCTCGTCGGCCAGGTGCCGCGGCGCCGGCCCCTCGAACACCTCCGGCGCCGCCGCCCCCGCCAGCAGGACCTGCAGCTCCGGGTCGTCGTCGGGGCGGATGAGGCCGACGGCGGCGAGCTGGCCACGGCGGACGACGGTGACCTCACGGCCCTTGGGGTGGGGGCGGGACAGGATGATCTCGTCGGCGGTCGCCAGGGCGGCCGCGCGGCGGGCCTCGGCGAGGGCGCGGGTGAGCGCTTCGAGGCGGTCGCGGGCGCCGGCGGCCTGCTCGTAGCGCTGCTCGGAGGCGTAGCCGGCCATGCGGCGCCGGAGGGGGCCGAGGACGGGTTCGGGGTCGCCGTCCAGGGCGGCCTCGAGGGTGGCGACCAGGGCGGCGTAGCGCTCCTCGGCCACGGCGCCGGTGCAGGGGCCCAGGCAGCGGCCCAGCTCCAGCAGGGCGCAGGGCGACCCGCTGCCGCGGGGCCCGAGCTTCATGGTGCAGCGGCGCAGGGGCAGGGCGTCCTCGATCGCCGCCTTGACCAGCTCGGCCTGGCCGGCGGAGGGGAACGGGCCCAGGTAGCGGGCACCGTCGGCCTGGACCCGGCGGACCAGCGACAGCCGCGGGAACCGCTCGCGGGTCAGCTTGAGGTAGCAGTAGCGCTCGGGGTTGCGGCTGCGGCGGTTGTAGCGGGGGCGGTGGTGCTGGATGAGGCGGACCTCGCGGACGCTGGCCTCCAGCTCGGTGGCGCACGGCTGGTGGTCGATGGCGGCCAGCTCGCGCAGGAGGTCGGCGATCTTGACCCGGTCGTCGCCCGAGAAGTAGCTGCGCACCCGGGTTCGGAGGTCCTTGGCCTTGCCGACGTACAGGACCCGCCCGGCGGCGTCGCGGAACAGGTAGACCCCGGGGCAGCGGGGGAGCCGGTCGGCCAGGTGGACCTTCTTGAAGCTGGCTCCGGCCCTGGCCGAGGGGAACTCGATCAGGTCCTCGAGGGCGAGCACGCCGAAGGAGCCGGCCCGCTCCAGCAGGCTGTGGAACACGTCCACGGTGGCCCGGGCGTCGGTCAGGGCGCGGTGGCAGGGGGCGATGGTGGCCCCCAGGTAGGCGGCCAGGGTGGCCAGGCGGACGTTGGGCACTTCGTCGCGGGGGAGGAGCTTGCGGGCCAGCCGGGCCGTGCAGACGACCCGGTTGGCCAGGCGCTGGTAGCCGTGCCGCTCCAGGTTGGCCTGGATGAAGCGGCGGTCGAACGAGGCGTTGTGGGCGACCAGCACGGCCCCGCCGAGGAACTCGAGCAGGCAGGGGAGCACGACCTCGATCGGCTCGGCGTCGGCCACCATCCCGTTGGTGATGCCGGTCAGGGCGCTGATCAGCGGCGGGATCGGGACCTCGGGGTTGACCAGGGTGTGGAAGGTGCCGAGGACCTCACCCCCGCGGATCTTGACGGCGCCGACCTCGGTGATGCGGTCGTTGGCGGGCGACCCACCGGTGGTCTCGAGGTCGAGGACCACGAACTCGACGTCGAGCAGCGGGGTACCGAGGTCGTCGAGGCGACCCTGGAGTGCGACGGATGCGGCGGGCATCCCGGCGGTTCCTTTCGTCCGCTCTGGGCGACGCCGCTGACGCTAGACGAACACGTGTTCGAGGTCAAGCACCGCAGGAGAACTGTGGACGGCCGGTGCTCAGGTCCGGCGGGCCAGGATGGCCGTGCCGAGACCGAGGGCCAGGAACCCGAGGGCGAGCACGGCGGCCAGCCGTTCCGGGGCGGCGACGGTCAGCACCAGGGCCGCGGCCAGGCAGGCGAAGAAGATCTGGGCGGCGGTGGCCCGGACCACGACCTCGGGGAGGGCGGGGCTCTCGACGCCGCCCCGGCGCATCGCCCGGCGGACGGCCATGGCGATGTCGAGGTGGCCGGCGGCGGACGCCTCGACCACCAGCCGGCGCCAGAACACCACCGGGCCCGAGGCCCGCTCCAGGCCGGCGAGCAGGGCCCGCACGCCGGACAGGTCGCCCATGCGCAGGAGGGCGGTGGCGCGGATGGCCACGGTCTCGCCGCCGCCGTCCAGGCCGGCCCGGTCGGCCAGCTTCTCGGCCAGCGACGGGTCGCCGGCGGTGAGGGCGACGGCGGCGCAGCGGGCCAGGTGCTCGCCGCCGGCGGCCGGATGGCTGGCCGCGCGGTGGGCGTGGGCCAGGGCCAGCTCGGGGGCGAGGGAACCCGGGAGCAGGTAGGCGGCGGCGAGCAGGCTCAGCGCCTCGGCGCCGCGTTCGGGGTCGTCCGCGGCGCGTTTGAAGCAGGCCATCGCCTCGCGGACCCTGCCGGTGGCCACGTGCTGGCGACCGGCTTCGACCAGCTCGTGGGCTCGCACCGCGCACCTCCTACCTGCTGGTCACCGCGAGGGCCGCGGTGATCGCAATCGTAAGCGAAAGGTGGGCCACCGCGGCAGGGGGGCAAACCGGACGCCGGGGCTGTTCGGCTCGACTTTGGGTCCGGGGAGCAGCGGGGGACCGGGACCTCACGCGTGGCGACCCCGAACGCACGTGCGGGCGGACCGAACCTAGGCGCGGGCGGCTTCTGCGAGGGCGCGGACCTCGTCGGGGGTGGCGGCGATGGCGACGACGGCGCGGGGGTCGATGCGGCGGATGAGACCCTCGAGGACCTTGCCGGGGCCGAGCTCGACGTAGTTGGTGGTGCCGAGCTCGCGGAGCCGTTCGACGCAGCTGGTCCAGTGGACGGGGCTGGTGAGCTGGCGGGCGAGGAGGCGGCCGGCCTGGCGGCCGCTGCGCACGACCCGGGCCTTGGCGTTGGAGACCAGGGGGACCTCGAGGCGGGTCAGGTCGATGCGGTCGAGGGCCTCGCGGAAGGGGCGCTTGGCGGCGCGCATCAGCGGGGTGTGGAAGCCGCCCCCGATGGGGAGGGCCAGGACCCGCTTGGCGCCGGCGTCCAGGGCGCGGCGGGCGGTCTCCTCGACGGCCTCGGACTCGCCGGAGATGACCACCTGGCCGGGGGCGTTGGAGTTGGCCAGGAACACCTTGCCGACCTGGCGGCGCACGGTGCGGCAGAGCTGGCCGACGGTCTTGTCGGGGAGGCCGAGCACGACCCGCATGACCCCGGCGCCGCCAGCCTGGTGGGCCAGCTCGGCCCGGCGCACGACCAGCTCGAGGCCCTGCTCGAAGCTGACCCCGCCGGCCGCGAACAGGGCGGCGTACTCGCCGAGGGAGTGGCCGGCGACCAGGTCGGGGCGCAGGCCCTCGGAGCGGGCGAGCAGGTGGCAGGCGGCCGAGTGGACGTAGATGGACGGCTGGGCCTTGCGGGTGTCGGAGAGGGCGGCGTCGCCGGACTCGAGCACCTCGATCACGTCCCAGCCGAGGATCTCCGAGGCGCGGACGAACGGCCAGCCGGCCGGGTCACCGGCCCACGGGGAGGCGCTGCCAGGCGCGATGCGGCCCTGACCAGGGAAGGTGAAGGCGATCTTGTCCACAGGGCTGAAATCCTACAGAAGCGGGGTCCCGAACAGATAACCGATGGTTACGACCCTTCACCGGCCCCGGCGGTTACCCTTGACGGCGAACTTCGTCCAAGGCTCGCCAGGAGGACGCGTGCTCGACCACCTGCCCGGCCGCGGCGAGCGGCTGCGCTGCGCCGCCTGCGGCAACCTTACCCGCTTCGACGTGGTCGCCAACCGGCGCACGACCGGTTTCTGGCACTACACGGTGGCCGGCGAGCTCACCGTCGAGGAGGAGCAGGACCTGGCCGTCCAGCTCGAGGAGGTCCGCTGCCGCTGGTGCGGGTCGGCGGGGGACGTCGAGGTCGTCCCGGTGCTCGGCGAGCCGACCTCGTCCGACCGGTGAGCGACCCCCTGCCCGACGTCCCCGAGCCCCTGCTGGCCGGGTACCTGGACGCCGCCCTGGCGACCCTGCGGGCGGCCGACCAGGGGGAGCTGCCGGGGCCGCTGCGCCAGTACCAGACCTGGACGCCCAAGCGGCTGCGGAACCCCCGGGTCCTCGGGGTCGTGCGCCGGACTCTCGACCTCGACGAGA
This sequence comes from Actinomycetota bacterium, assembly GCA_035550755.1. Taxonomy (GTDB): domain Bacteria; phylum Actinomycetota; class CALGFH01; order CALGFH01; family CALGFH01; genus CALGFH01. Next base: position 4,791 of record DASZON010000221.1, read on the forward strand.
GCTTCAGGAAGGCTGTGGACGAGCGGGTGCTCGACGAGGAGGAGGCCCTGGCCCGGCTGCTGCGGGCCGGGCGCCACGCCGAGGCGCTGGCCAGCGGGGAGACCCCGGAGGCGGTGGCCAGGGTCGGGATCGCCCTCGGCCAGGAGGGCCAGGCGGCCGTCCAGGCGGCGGTGGCGGCGGCCACCACCAGCCAGGCCTTGGCCGAGGCCGAGGCCGTGCGGTCGGCCCTGGCCGGGGCCGAGAGCGACCTGGACACGGCCAGGCAGCGGGCCGAGAACGAGGCCGCCTCGTCCCGGGCGGCCCGGGACGAGCTGCGGGGTGTCCGGGAGGAGCTGCGCCGGGTCGAGCGGGAGCGCAAGGCGCTGGCGGAACGGGTCGAGGCGCTGGAGCGCGACCTCGCCCAGGCGGCGGCGGCCCTGCGGGCGGCCAAGGAGGAGGCGGCGGACGAGCGGCGCCGGATGCGGGGCCGGGCGGCGGAACTGCAGGCCCGCCTCGCCGAGTCCCAGCGCAACGAGCGGGCCCTGCGCCGCTCGGCCGGGCAGGTCGACCCCGTGGTGGCCGAGGCGGTCGGCGCCCTCGAACGCGATATCGACGTCCTGCGCCGGGTCACCGGGCTCGGGGAGGAGGCCGGGACCGGGCGGTCCGGGCGCGGCGGAGCGGGCGGCGCCGGGAGACCACCGGGCGCGGCGGGCGGCGGCGAACCCGGGACCGGGCGGTCACCGGCCGCTGGCGGTGGCGAGCTCGGGGCGGGCCGGTCACCGGCCGGCAGCGGTGGCGAGCTCGGGGCGGCTCGGTCATCGGCCGCTGGCGGTGGCGAGCTCGGGGCCGGTCGGCCAGCGGCCGGGGGCGGGCGCGGGGGCGGGCGCTCGCCCAGGGCGGGAGCGCCTCGCCGGCCCGAGCGGCGGCCGCTGGCCGTGCCGGGGGGCCGGGGGGCGGACGATCCGGAGACGCTGGCGGCGTGGATGGGGACCGACGGGGTGCTGGTGCTGGTGGACGGGTACAACGTGACCAAGCACCCGCAGGGGTTCCCGGACCGGGGGCTCGAGGATCAGCGGACCCTGCTGGTGGACCTGTGCCGGCGGCTGGCGCGGCGGTTCGGGGCCGAGGTCACGGCGGTGTTCGACGGTGCCACGGTGGGCCCGATCCCGACCCGGTTGCCGCTGGGGCCGGTGGAGGTGGTGTTCACCGATCCCGGCCGCAGCGCCGACGACGAGATCGTGGTCCGGGTCAACGCCGCCCCACCGGAGCGGCCGGTGGTGGTGATCACCTCGGACAACGAGCTCCGCAGCCGGGTTGGGGCGCTGGGGGCCACCGTGGCCCGCTCGCCGGCCCTCCTCGGGCTCGCCTCGGCCCGCTGAGCCGCGGGCGCGGCCCGCTGCCCGTTGGGCCCTTGGGCCCGTCGGCTCGCTAGGAGGCGCGGGCGGCGCCGTTGCGGCGCTGGTGGGCGACGACCGTGGGCTGCAGGCCGTGGGCGGTGAGGGTGTCGAAGGCGGCCTGGAGGTCGGGGTCGAGGTCGGCGGCGGCGTGGGCGGGCTCGCCACCCAGGCGCACGACCCGGGCATTGCGCTCGCCGAGGAAGAACTCGACCAGGCAGTCCCGGCACTCGCTGCCGCCGGGGCAGTCGTCGCAGCTGATCCGCAGTGGTTCCTCGCGTCCCATGTCGGTGGTCCCTCTCTGGTTGCCGTCGGGGTCCGGCCACGTCGGGAGCACCCTATCGGGGGGGTGTGACAACGCCGCCCGGGGAATCACCTCGACCGATTTGGACCGAGTGTTGAACTTGCACGCTCGATTCCACTTCGCTACCGTGCGGCGGCCGCGTCCCCTGTTGCGACCTCAACCATCTGCCACGGTGCTTGGGGGATCGACCGGAGCGACGCCGCGGGGGCCGGCCGCCCCTCGGTTGCTCCGGCCGACAGGCTACGGCCCCCGCTTCCCCCGGGTGGGGGCCGTAGCCGCCTCTCTCCTCCCGGGCCGTACCCCGATGCCGGTGCCGCCGGATACCATGGGAGCTCATGGATCCCACCGACCGGGGCGACCGGCCGCCCGAGCCCGAGCGACCGCTGCCGCCCCGGCCCGTCTGGCCCCCGCCACCGCCCGCCGCCACCGGGCCGGGCCAGCCGCCCGGGTCCGCACCACCCGCCCCACCGAGCTGGGTCCCGCCGTCCGCCGGCCAGCCCCCCGCACCGCCGGGATGGGGCCAGCCGGATCCGCTCCCGACCTGGGGGCCGCCGCCCCCGACCTGGGGGCCCCCGGCCCCGCCCGCCTGGGGCCCGCCGCCACCGCCGCCGCCCCGGAACCGCGGCCGGGTCGCCTGGGTCGTCGCCGGCGTGGCCGCCCTCCTGGCGGTCGCCCTGGTCGCCGCCGTCCTGTTCGTCCGGCCCAGCCCCTCCGGCACGCCCGGTTCGCCCGGCTCGGCGCCGCGGGCGGCCAGCCCGGCCCGGCCGTCGGCTCCGTCCCTGCCCGACCCGCGCACCGACCTCCCCAAGCTGCTGGCCAAGCGGGCCAAGGCGATCGTCGACGACGACCGGACGGCCTTCATGTCCACCGTCGACAAGCGCCAGAAGACCTGGTACCGCGAGCAGTCGACCCAGTTCGCGCGCATGCGGACGGTCCCGTTCGCGACCTTCGCCTACCGCGTCGTCGCCCTCCGCAGCGGCGCCGGGCTGAAGCGGCGCTACGACGCCGACCAGGTCTACCTGGGCCAGGTCGAGGCCAGGTACCGGTTCACGGGCCAGGACGCCAGCCCGGTCCTGACCCGCCACTCCTTCACCTTCGTGCACCTCCCCGCCGGCTGGCGCATCGCCAACCGGGGCGACCCGCGCCTGCGGGCCCGCGACGACGTCGAGATCTGGGACAGCGGCCAGGTCCGGACCGTGCGCAGCGCCCGCACCCTGATCGTCTACCACCCGGGCGAGGAGGCCCTGGCCAGGCGGCTGCTGACCGTCGCCGACCGCGCCTACGGCCAGGTCGCCGCCGCCTGGACCGGCACGTGGGAGCGCAAGGCGGTGATCCTCGTCCCCCGCGACCAGCAGGAGGCCGAGAAGCTGGTCGGCGCCCGCGACCTGTCCCGGGTGGCCGCCCTGGCCTCCTCGTCGATCGAGTCGAACCAGAGCGGCCGGGTCCTCGGCAACCGGATCGTCATCAACACCACCAACGTGGTCAGGTACCGGG
>DASZON010000222.1:0-4306 GCA_035550755.1 Actinomycetota bacterium
CGGCGAACAGCTCCCGCAGGTGGGTGTCCCCGAGCTGCCGCTGGTGGCGCGCCAGCGCCTCCCATTCGGGGGTCTGGTCGATGCGGGCGGGGTCGGCCATCGCGATCGGCTCCTTGGTCGGGGCGGGGTATCAAGGTATCGCGTGGGTACAAGCAACTCGATGGAACGCCTGAAACGGCTGCTGCGGGCCGTCGACGACGTCCAGCAGCGGCACCGCTGGCTGGCCTTCCCGTTCGCCGTGGTGAAGAAGTACGGCGACGACCAGGCCGGCCGCCACGCCGCCCTGCTGGCCTACTACGGCTTCTTCTCGCTGTTCCCGCTGCTGCTGGTGGCGGTGACCGTGATCGGGTTCATCCTCCAGGACCGCTCCAACCTGTCGGACCGGATCGTCGATTCGGCGGCGGCCCAGTTCCCGATCATCGGCACCAGCATCCGGGACACGGTCGAGGGCAGCCACCTGCGGGGCAGCGGCCTGGCCGTGGTGGTCGGGGCGGCCTTCGCCCTCTGGGGCGGGCTCGGGGTGGCCGATGCCGCCCAGCAGGCGATGAACGGCATCTGGAACGTCCCCCGCCGGCGCTACCCCAACTTCCTCCTGCGACGCCTGCGCGGGCTGGCCTGGCTGCTCATCCTGGGCGGCGGGCTGACCCTGGCCAGCGTGGCCGCCGGGTTGGCCCACGCCGCCGGCTCGGCCTGGTCGGGGGTGGCCGGGGTGGCCGTCTCGGCCCTGGTCAACACCCTGCTGTTCCTGGTCGGCTTTCGGGTCCTGACGGTCCGGAACGTGCGGCTGCGCCGGCTGCTCCCCGGGGCGGTGGTGGCGGCGCTTGCCTGGGCCCTGCTCCAGTGGCTGGGCGCCTGGTACGTCGGCCGCCAGCTCACCCGGGCGACCAACACCTACGGCACCTTCGCCCTGGTCATCGGGCTGCTGTCCTGGCTGTACCTGGCCGCCACCGTGACCCTGTACGCAGCCGAGCTCAACGCCGTCCTGGCCCGGCGGCTGTGGCCCCGCAGCCTGGCCCCGCCGCCGCTGGGCCCCGCCGACGAGAAGGTCCTGGAGGACCTGGCCAAGCAGGAGGAGCGCCGCCCCGAGCAGCGGGTCGAGGTCAGCTTCGACGCCGCCACCGAGGCCAGCCAGGAACCCGAACCCCAGCGCCCGGAGGGCGGCCAGGAACCCGAACCCCAGCGCCAGGGGCCCCAACCGGGAGGGTAGCCGACCCTGGGAAGCGGCGCGCTGAGCTGTCCACAGCCCTCCGCCGCCCCCCCGGATCTGCTCAGAGCGGGTAGTCGCGGACGTGGTCGAGGGCGACCTCGCCGCCGACCTCGGCGGTGCCGTCGCGGGCGGGACGGGCCCGCAGCAGGGACCCGGCCCCCTGGCGGATGGTGACCGGCCGGCCCAGCCGGCTGACCAGGCGCACCGCGGCCGCCCCGGTGGCCTCGTCCTCGGCGATCCCGAACGCGGGCGCGAACACCCGGGCCCGCACCCGCCCGGCGGCCTCGTCCTCCCAGGCCCAGCAGTCGACGAACCCGAGCCCGTCGGGCGCCCCCTCCAGGGCGTCGACCTGGCCGGGGTCGGCGAGCTGGCGGAAGCTCATCCGGGGGGCCCACTCGGCCCGGCCGCGGATCCAGGTCACGCCGTCGCCGTCGGTGAAGGTCGGGACCTCCCCGGCCGGCGGGCGCAGCACCGCCACCGCCACCCGCTCCCGGGCCAGCAGCCAGCTGGTCCCGACCAGCGGGTGGCCGGCGAAGGGCAGCTCGGCCGCCGGGGTGAAGATCCGCACCACCCCGGCGGCCGGGTCGTCCACGAACACCGTCTCGCTGAAGCCGAGGTCGGCCGCGATCGCCTGGCGCCGCCCCTCGGGCACGGCCGCGCCGTCCAGGAACACCCCGAGCGGGTTCCCGCCGGTGCCCTCGGGGGTCACGAACACCCGCAGCACGTGCAGCTCGGCCCTGGGCAAAGGCTACCGCGCTGGACCACAGGTGTGGGACCGTGCCAGGGTTGTCGGGAGGAGGTGCGGATGGGCGGGTTCGTGTCGCGAGGGTTCAAGCGGCGGCGGGCCGACGGCGGGGACGCGAAGCGGCTGCCGCCGGGCCAGTACGCCGAGCCGGGGTTCCCGGTGCTGACGGCCGGGCCAACCCCCCGGGTCGACCTGAAGGAGTGGCGGCTGAAGGTCGAGGGGCTGGTGGCCAAGCCCCGGGAGTGGACCTGGGAGGAGGTCCAGGCCCTGCCCCGGTCGGTCTTCGAGGGCGACATCCACTGCGTGACCCGCTGGAGCAAGCTCGGGACCAGCTTCGCCGGGGTGTCGGTCGACACCCTGCTGGAGGCGGTCGAGCCCCGGCCCGAGGCCAGCCACGTGGTCGCCTTCTGCTACGGCGGCTACACCACCAACCTGCCCCTGGAGGACCTCACCGGCGGCAAGGCCTGGGTGGTATGGGAGCACGAGGGCCAGCCCCTGCCGGCCGAGCACGGCGGCCCGGCCCGGCTGCTCGTGCCTCACCTGTACTTCTGGAAGAGCGCCAAATGGCTGTCCGGGCTGCGTCTGCTCGACCACGACGCCCCGGGGTTCTGGGAGTCGCTCGGCTACCACAACCACGGCGACCCCTGGCGGGAGGAGCGCTATTGGGGCGACTGAGCTGGCGGCTGGGCAAGGTCGCCGAGATCCGGCAGGAGACGCCGCGGACGGTCACCATCGCCCTGGACGTCCCCGGCTGGGAGGGGCACCATCCCGGCCAGCACGTCGACGTCCGCCTCACCGCCGAGGACGGCTACCAGGCCGAACGGGCCTACTCAATCGCGTCGGCGCCGGCGGGCGAGCGGGTCGAGCTGACCGTGGAGCGCCTGGAGGACGGCGAGGTCTCCCCGTACCTGGCCGGCGAGCTCCGCAAGGGCGACCAGCTCGAGCTGCGCGGCCCGGTCGGCGGCTACTTCGTCTGGGAGCCGGACCGGGGCGGGCCGCTGCTGCTGGTCGCCGGCGGGTCGGGGGTGGTGCCGCTGATGGCCATGCTGCGCTGGCGGGCGACCTCGGGCAGCCAGGTCCCGGCCCGGCTGCTCTACTCCTCCCGGACCCTGGAGGACGTCATCTACCACGAGGAGCTGGACCGGCTGGCCGCGGCCGGCGACGGGCTGACCGTGGCCCACGTCCTGACCCGGGCCCAGCCGCCCGGCTGGACCGGCTACGCCCGCCGGATCGACGCGGTCATGCTGGAGGAGGTCGGCTGGCGGCCCGGCGAGCGGCCGCTGGCCTATGTGTGCGGGCCGACCCGGCTGGTCGAGGTGGTCGCCGGCCACCTGGTCGCCCTCGGCCACGACCCGACCCGGGTCAGGACCGAACGCTTCGGACCAACGGGGGTGCCCTGAGATGGACGAGACCGACCTCCGCCTGGACGGCAACGCCCTGGCCGGGATGCTGGCCGACCTGCTCGGCTTCGAGATGACCGTCGAGCGCGGCGGCTGCGCCGGCTGCGGGGCCGTCAACCAGCTCGGCGCCCTGCTCGTGTACGCCCACGGCATGGGCGCGGTCGCCTGCTGCCCGAGCTGCGGCCAGCACCTGCTGCGGATCGCCCGGGGTGAGGGCCGCTGGTGGCTGGACCTGCGCGGGCTGGCCTGGCTGCAGCTGGACGAGCAGGCCCGGATGGCCGGCTGATGGCGCTGCGGTTCGGGGTCCTCGGCACCGGCTACTGGGCCCAGGAGGCGCACGCCACCGCCCTGGCCGGCCACCCGGACACCGAGCTGGTCGCCGTCTGGGGCCGCGACCCGGCCAAGACGGCGGCGTTCGCGGACCGCTTCGGCATCCAGGGCCACGACGACCTCGACCGCCTCCTGGCCGAGGTCGACGCCGTGGCCGTGGCCGTCCCGCCTGACGTCCAGGCCGAGCTGGCCGTGCGGGCGGCCGCCGCCGGGCGCCACCTGCTGCTCGACAAGCCGCTGGCCCTGTCGCTGGACGGCGCCGACCGGGTGGCCGGGGCGGTGGCCGCCGGCGGGGTCGCCTCGCTGGTCTTCTTCACCCTGCGGTTCCTGCCCGAGCTGGCCGCCTGGGTCTCGGAGGCCGGGGCGGCCGGCGACTGGGAGGGGGGCGACGGGGCCTGGCTGGGGTCGGTCTTCACCGAGCCCGACAGCCCCTTCGGCGACTCTCCCTGGCGGCGGGCCAAGGGCGCCCTGTGGGACCTCGGCCCCCACGTGCTGTCCCTGGCCCTGCCCGTGCTCGGCCCCGTCGAGCGGGTGGCCGCCGGCACCGGCCACGGCGACACCGCCCACCTCGTCCTCAACCACACCGGCGGCGCCTCCAGCACCCTGACCATGAGCCAGTCCGTG